>DATNEI010000060.1:0-11964 GCA_035606795.1 Pyrinomonadaceae bacterium | reverse complement strand
GCGTGTCGACGCCGCGACGCGCCAGTTCCTCGATCGGCAAGCACGCTTCAAACCAGCGCGTCTCTTCAAATCGTTGTAGCGGGACGCTGTTCGCATTTGTGAGTTCGCGATAGAAAACGGCGTACTCCTCTTCGTTGAGCGGGCAGTTGAGATAGTCGTCGCCGCCTTTTCCGTAACGCGCGGCCCGGAACGCGATCGTTTGATCGATCGAATCAGCCGCCACGATTGGGGCGATGGCGTCGTAGAAATAAAGTTGATCGTCGCCCGTCAGTCGCATGATCTCGCCGGTGAGCGCGTCAGAAGTGAGCGGACCAGTGGCGATGATCGAAACAGTTTCAGTGGATAGAGAAGTGATCTCTTCCCGGATTATTTCGATGTTGGGATGCGATTCGATTTCGGCCGTGATGAAATCTGCAAACTGCTGACGATCAACGGCGAGAGCTGCGCCCGCCGGAACTTTCGTGTGCGCGGCTGCGCGCATCACCAGCGAGTCTCCGCGCCGCAGTTCTTCTTTCAAAAGATGTGAAGCGCTGCCCGGCTCGTCAGACTTCAACGAATTCGAACACACAATCTCGGCAAGTTTGTCCGTGCGATGCGCGGGCGTTTGTCGCACCGGCCGCATCTCGTACAGCTTCACGGGCGCACCTGAGTTAGCGGCCTGCCAGGCAGCTTCAACCCCAGCCAGTCCGCCGCCGATGACATTGATTTCGTTCATTGAACTTGATGTATCCGCAGATTGCACAGATTACACAGATTAGGAAGACAAAACAGGTTAACAAAGGTCGTCAGCCAGTTTTCACAAGTTTGCTTGATCTTCCTATCTGTCTATTTGTATATCTGTGAAATCTGCGTAATCTGCGGATAAATCTCCTGTTCCTCCGGCTTGACCTCAATTTCGCTGATTCGTATAGTCAAATCTTCGAAACGGGCCGGCTTAGCTCAGTTGGTAGAGCGTCTGATTCGTAATTAGAAGGTCATCGGTTCAAGTCCGATAGCCGGCTCCATCGCTTCAACGATTCGAAGTCAGTCTAAGACCCGTCGCAGGCGACCGCAAGGTTGCCTGTTTCTGTTAGCCGCTCTTCTTTAACCGATGCTTTCGCGCGAACAAACCGAAACCTACGAGCGCGATGGTTTTCTTGCACTCGAAAAGTTCATCCCAACCGCCCAGTGTGATCGTTTGCGAGCTCGTGCTGAAGAGTTAGTTCACGATTTCGATCCGGAAGGCATCGTCTCGATCTTTTCCACACGCGAACAGACGCGCACCAGCGACGATTACTTCCTCGAATCGGGGGATAAGATTCGTTTCTTCTTTGAAGAGAACGCTTTTAACTCTGACGGGAGTCTGCGCCAATCCAAAGAACGATCAATCAACAAAATTGGTCATGCGCTTCACGATCTCGATCCGGTGTTCGACGAATTCTCGCGGCGCGCTGAAATCAAAGAGTTGGTTTCGGATTTGGGAATGGATCAGCCGCTGCTGCTGCAGTCGATGTACATCTTCAAACAACCAAACATAGGCGGCGAAGTGACTTGTCATCAGGACGCGACGTTTCTTTTTACTGAGCCGCTGCGAATGGTTGGTCTATGGTTTGCACTCGAAGACGCGACGATGGAGAACGGCTGTCTGTGGGCAATTCCCGGAGGACATAAAGCGGGATTGAAATCGCGTTTTCTGCGGGCAGATGGTGGCGGAACATGCTTCGAAACTTTCGACGATTCACCCTGGCCCGAAGAAAAGTTGAAACCGTTGGAAGTCGAGAAGGGGACGCTGATCGTTCTCCATCCGCTGCTCCCACACCTCAGTCGCGAAAATCGCTCGCCCAAGTCGCGACATGCCTATACGCTTCACGTTATCGACGCTTCAGTTGCTTATCCAAAAGAGAACTGGTTACAGCGTTCGGCGCAGATGCCATTACGACGATGGTGACTGAAAGAGCTAAAGCCCGACAGGCAACACTTTACGGAAAACCCGCAAATTTCCTAAGCCCGTCCATCGATCCATTGAAGCGATCTAAATCGACGAAATCTTTGGGGGGATTAGTTACTCCAGAGACATTACCTTTGTCGGTGTGCTGCCAGAACGAGAAGCCGGGAAACGCGCTGGGGAAATTAGGTTGAGCAGCGCTCGTAAAATGCGCAATCCAGAGCGGATGATCTTTAAAACGGTCTGAGTTGCCAAGAGTGTCGCGCCAGAAGGGAGTGAAGGTATAGATCATTACCTGTCTGCTTAACGCCGCTTCTACGATCCCGATCCACTGTGCAACCTTATCGAGTATTTTGGTCGCGCTCACTCCGTCCTGCACTTCCACATCTATTACTGGAGGAAGGTCGCCTTCACCAAGTGGGCCTACCGTTGAGACAAACAGGTTCGCTGCCGCTACTGTGTCGCGCTTCGGCCGCAAGAAATAATATGCGCCACGGAAGACGCCGGCAGCTTTCATGTTCGCAAAATTGTGCGCGAACTTGGGGTCCGGTTTGTCGCCAGGTGCTTTGTCATCGATTGCGCGCGCAAAACCAAACGTTATGCCGGCGTCCTTTGCTTTCTGCCAATCGACTGTTTGAAATTTTGAGACGTCGATGCCTCGCGGCATGTCTGCTATTGCTACCATTTTCATAACCTCCGTTGAAGATGGATTGATATCGGCATGTTGATGCTATGTGAGCTAAGGTCAGCTTCACGGCCGAAGTCTCCGAAAAAGACGGGTCAACCTCGGCTCGACAGCTTAAAACCGTCCGAGTTTGCATGGGTCTAGGGATCTGTTGAGGATCGGGAGCCCCAAAACGGTTTCGATGGATGGCTAAATATCAGATGGTGGCGAGGCTGTCAACGCTTCCCCGGGGTTATTCCACGGTAACAGACTTGGCCAGATTCCGCGGCTGGTCGACGTCACAACCCCTTCGCACCGCGATGTGGTAGGCGAGCAGTTGCAGCGGGATGATCGAGAGGAGAGGCGAAAGCAGGTCGCTGGATTCCGGCACCGAGATGACGTGATCCGAAACGACCGACGACATGGTGTCGCCTTCAGTAAGGATTGAGATCACTATGCCCTCGCGCGCTTTTACTTCCACGATGTTCGAGTGCGTTTTCTCGTAACGCAGTTCCGAAGATCGATTGCCTGTCTCGCGCGTGTTGATGAACATCACGGGCAGACGCTCGTCAATCAACGCGTTGGGGCCGTGCTTCATTTCGCCTGCGGGATAACCTTCGGCGTGGATGTAGGAAATTTCTTTGAGCTTCAAGGCGCCTTCGAGGGCGATGGGAAAATTGATGCCGCGACCGAGATAGAGAAAATCCGTAGCCCGGAAGAATTCGCGCGACAACTCGTCAATCGCGTCTGACTGATTCAGCAGGTGCTCCATTTTCACCGGTAGTTCAGCGAGTTGGCGCACATGCGCCAGACTCTCTTCGTCAGTCAGGGTGCCGCGCAGTTGCCCGAGATAAAGCGCGAACAAGTAAAGCGCGATCATTTGTGACGTGAAGGCCTTGGTGGACGCGACACCGATTTCGGGACCGGCGTGCGTCAGGATCGTGCCGTCAGCTTCCCGAGTAATCATTGAGCCCTGCACGTTGCAGATCGACAGAGCTTTAATCCCGCGCTCTTTCACTTCGCGCATGGCCGCGATCGTGTCCGCGGTCTCGCCGGACTGCGAAATCACCAGCAACAGCGTGTTGTCGTCCAAAACGGGATCGCGATAGCGAAACTCTGAGGCGTAATCAACCTCGACGTTAACCCGCGCCAGCTGCTCAATCATGTACTTACCCGCCAGACCGGCATGCAGTGACGTTCCACAGGCCGCGATCTTGATCGCGGTTAGGTTCTTGAATTCGTCCTCGCTGATGTTCTTCATCTGATCGAGGAACACGCGGCCGGTCGCGTGTGAGATGCGCCCCTCGACAGTTTCGCGGACGGCGCGCGGCTGCTCGTAGATCTCTTTGAGCATGAAGTGCTTGAAGCCGCCCTTTTCCACCTGAATCGGGTCCCAGGTAATGCGCTGCTTCTCCGGTTGCACTTCTTTGCCGGAGAAATCAGTGACGCGAATGCCGTCGCGAGTCATTATCGCAATCTCGCCATCCGCCAGAAAGAAAACATCACGGGTATGTTCGAGGATGGCCGGTACGTCGGAAGCCACAAAGAATTCGTGATCGCCCACGCCCATTACCACTGGCGGTCCTTGCCGCGCTGAGATGATCGTGTCCGAATAATCCGCCGAGATAATCGAGAGAGCGAAGATGCCGCGCAGACGTTGCACTGTCTGCCGCACAGCGGTTTCAAAATCAGAGCCGCTCTTCAGATACTCTTCAACCAGATGCGAAACGATTTCGGTGTCGGTCTCAGTGACGAAGCGATGATCTTTTTGGCGCAGCTCTTCTTTCAGTTGCAGATAGTTTTCGATGATTCCGTTGTGAACAACAATCACGCGACCGGTGCAATCGCGATGGGGATGAGCATTTTCTTCAGTGGGCCGGCCATGTGTCGCCCAGCGAGTGTGACCCACCCCGTACGAGCCGGCAATCGGGCTTTCGTTCAAAACTGCTTCCAGATTTCGCAGCTTGCCTTCGGCCCGCCTGATTTCCAGGTCATGCTTGCCATTGACGACCGCAATCCCGGCTGAATCGTACCCGCGATATTCAAGCTTGCGGAGCCCGTCGATAATCAACGGGACGACAGGTTTGTTGCCAACGTATCCGACTATTCCACACATAAGACAGTAAGCAGTATGCAGTTAGCAGTAAGCAGAAACAAAGTTGGAAAACGGTAAAAGTTTCACGACTCGGAGTCGTCTTCAAGCTTTCTTTTTACTTTGGCCGGAACGCCGGCGACCAGCGTTTTGGGCGGAACATCCTCTGTGACTACCGCACCAGCGGCGGTCACTGCGCCGCTGCCGACGCGCACCGGCGCAACTAACATAGTGTCTGAGCCGATGCGAACGTGATCTCCAATGATCGTCGGGTGCTTGTTCTTCCCGTCGTAGTTACAGGTGACAGTGCCGGCGCCAATGTTGGTGTTTTCACCAATCGTCGCATCACCCAGATACGTAAGATGCATGCTCTTCGTGCCGCGGCCGATATGCGACTTCTTCACTTCAACAAAATTTCCGACCACCGCGCGCTCGTCCAGGCGGGCGTTCATCCGCAGGTGCGCAAAGGGTCCGACGGCGCAATCGTCAGCAATCTGCGAATCGAGCACCAGACAATGATCCTTGATCGTGACGCGATTTCCAATTTGAGAGTTCACAATCCGGGAGCCCTGCTGAATTTCGCACGCCTCGCCAATAACGGTTGGCCCTTGAATGTGCACATCCGGATGGATGACGGTATCGCGGCCGATTTTGGCATCGCTGCTCACATAGGCATGCGAGGGATCGATGAAGGTCACGCCGTCTTCGCTCATCAAGCGCCTGATGGTGTTTCGCCGCAGCAGGTTTTCGAATTCAGCCAATTCCGCCCGCGTGTTGATGCCGGAAACTTCACGAGCATCCGTGTGCTGGTAAATTGCCACGGTGTCGCCATTTGCTTTCAAGATTGCCGGCACGTCCGTCAGGTAATATTCGCCCTGGCTGTTGTTGGGCTGAATCTGCCGCAATGCGTCAAACAGTTTGGCATTGTCGAAGCAATAGATGCCGACGTTGATTTCGCGAATCTGGCGTTCTTCGTCGGTAGCATCTTTCTGTTCCGCGATCTTAACAAAGTCGCCGCGGTCATCTCTGACAACACGTCCGTACCCGGCAGGATTCTCCAGACGCACACTCATTAACGTACACGCGGCCTTCGTTCGATCATGTGATGCGACCAGATTTGCGAGCGTCGCGGGTTTCACCAGCGGGACATCTCCGGAAAGGACCATCACGATGCCGTTCTGGCCACGCAAAACATTCTCGGCTGCAATCACGGCGTCGCCGGTGCCTCGCTGTTCCTGTTGTTCAACGAACGCGAGGCGATCCAGAGAAGGGAAATCTTCCGCGACAGCTTTGCGAACTTCTTCGGCTTGATGTCCGACAACGACGTAGACCTTTTTGGGATCGAGTGCTAGAGCAGTGCGGCAGACGTGCGAGATCAATGGGCGGCCGTCGAGCTTGTGCAAGACCTTCGCACAATTCGATTTCATGCGCGTGCCGAGGCCGGCAGCCATGATGATTACGTCCGCTGGCTCACCGCGACGCGAAGTTGATTGATTGGTTTCGGCGGAGTTTTGCAAGGGTGAAGTTTGCGCCTGTTAGACCGCAACTGGCAATCGGATGAGTGATTGCGCGGCACATGCGAGGACGGCCTCAGCGAGCTTTCGTGGATCGTGGCGCACCATTTCGCCTTCCTCCAGCAAATTTGCGCGCACGATTTCACCCAATCTGTCTCCATTGGTGGCTGTCATTTGCTCAGTCCAGGTTACCTGATAAGCATCTTCGGCCGCATACAGCCGTGCTTGCTCGGCGCTGATGAGACGATCATTCAGCAAGATAAAATCAAAGTGAATTTGCGGAGCGTAGTCGCGGACGGCGGTCAAATGCTTTTGGGCGTCGAAGCCATCCGTTTCGCCCGGTTGGGTCATCAGGTTAGTCACAAAAACTTTGGTGGCCCCGGAGTCTGCAATCGTGTCAGCGACCTCCGCGACGAGCAGATTCGGAAGAATACTTGTGTAGAGCGACCCGGGGCCGATGGTAATTAGATCGGCTGCGCGGATTGCGGCCAGCGCATCGGGGAGCGGTTCGCAATGACTGGGTTCCAAACGGAGCGAGCGAATAGGCGAGCGGGCTGCGGTTATTTGCGTTTCGCCGTGAACGGTGCGGCCGTCTTCGAGATCGGCAACCAGGCGAACATCTGTGATCGTCGCGGGGTAAATGTGGCCTTTGCTGGCCAACACTTCGGAAGAAAGACGCACGGCTTCGACAAAGTCACCGGTGACCTCGGCCAGCGCTGCCAAATACAGATTGCCAAAGCTGTGACCGGCTAAATCACCCGAGCCTCCGAAGCGATAACGGAAAAGCCGAGCCAGCAGGTTCGAGTCCTCAGAAAGCGCGATCATGCAGTTGCGAATGTCGCCCGGCGGCAGAATCTGAAGTTCGTCGCGCAGCCGGCCGGAGCTGCCGCCGTCATCGGAAACAGTCACGATGGCGGACAATGACTCCAGCCACAATTCGTGATCGTTGCGCGCGAAAACATATTGTTTCAGCCCCGATAGAAGAGTGGACAGCCCGGTACCGCCGCCAATGGCGACCATTCGCAGTCCTCGTTCGGTGATTGTTCTGTTCATCAGCGAGTTCACGGGAGGCAACACTATCCTATCCGAATATACCTGAAAGATAAGCGAAATTGGTAGAGAATGCTTGAGGGCGAGAGGCGATCTACTCAGCGGTCGAGAAGACGATCACGTCAAATTCGGGATCGCTGCGGAGTGCGTTCAGATCGAAATCGCGTTGCGCGCGAATCTTCAACTTAGGCTGAATGTCCAACGCGCGTCGCAGCGACTTCAGCGCGGTATCAATCGCACCCAGACGTGCACGCGAAGCGGCGAGTCCGTAATGAATGTGCGCCGCCTCAGGTTCGCGTTTCAAGGCGCGTTCAAACAGTTCCTGGGCCGCCACATAATCACCGCGATTCAATTCAATCACTCCGCGATCATAGAGCGAATCTGCATCGCGCGGGGGCCCGAGATCTGTGCGGAGGCGAGATTCGGCCACGGTCAGATATGTCCGCGCGCGCGCCGCTACTTCTGAGACGGTCGGATATTTTTCAATCAGACTACGAAACTGAGTGCGGGCCTCAGCGAACCGTCCACGGGTAAATTCTTTGTGAGCCGACTCGAACGCTGTGATCGCTGCCGCCTCTTCAAAGGTTGGCTGCGGCGGTGGCGGCAGCGGCTGCTTCTTGACCGGGGGAATGATTGGTCTTGTCGCAGCGCGACGCGGCGCCGGCTTCGCTGTTTTCGCGACCTTCGAAACGCGCTGAGGCGCCTTGGCACGCGCTTTGGCTGCGGCCTTGGCAACCGGCCGCTTCGGCGCTGCCTTCTTCGCGGTCACTTTGGAAGCTTTCTGCGCACGCGCCTTACCGGCAGGCGAACGTTTGGTAGCCGGTTTGAGTCGCGTTGACTTCAAAACACGCTTCGAGCCACCCGCCGATTTGGCGGATGAGCGCACCGCTGAGCGTGATGACAGTCTCTTTTCAGGGCTGCTCATTTTGAGACCAAAAGTGAAGGGACTCGGAAAACCTCGCCTGAATTCGGGCGCAGGTTAGCATAAATTTCGCCGTAATTCAATGAAAGAATGGGATTTGCGGCCAGTTCAGGCAGCTGCAGTTCAACAATTGCAGTCACCGAAAGCCTTAGAAAAACAGTTGATGAGGCAATCCGTGCCGTGTTACTGTGACTCGTGGTTTACAACGGTCGCTTTTGACCCGCGCAAACCGGAGATTCAAGTTCACAGCCTGCCCCTCCATCTTCGCCTCTGAGCAACACTGTTGGCCAATCCTTTGAGCTGTCGCTCGAACCGAGTCGTCTTCCAATATGCCAATTCTGATACGCGAGCAGCGGTACCACCACATCAAGGCGCTGTTGGCCAGGTTGCGTCTCGACGCGTCTGCGCGAGTCGTCGTCCTCGTTGAAAAGGACGGCCAGCAAATCGCCGCTCACGGGGAAGTTGGCGCGCTGGATACGACCAGTTTGGCTTCGCTGGTTGCCGGCAACGTGGCCGCGACGGGCGGAATGGCCAAATTGATTGGCGAGAAAGAATTTCCTACGCTCTCGCATGAGGGAGATAAAGAAAGCATTCACATTAGCGTGATCGGACGCATCTTGCTGGTTGTGGTTTTCGATCAGCGTTCGAGCTTGGGATTGGTAAAGCTTCGCTCGAAACAGGCATCGCAGGAACTGGCCGCGGCGTTTGCTGAGATCGAGCGCGAATCACAAAGCCCGGGCGCCACCTCGAACTTGCCTTTCAGCGAAATCACAGACGAAGAGATTGACAGTCTGTTTGTTCAGAATTAGCCCCGTTTAGAACTATGACTTTCATCAACTACGCATCCCGCGAGATTAACTGCAAGATCGTCTACTACGGTCCCGGTCTCTGCGGGAAGACTACGAATTTGCAGCACATCTACGACGCCACGGCGCCGCAGGCAAAAGGCAAACTCATTAGCCTGGCTACTGAAACCGATCGGACCTTGTTCTTCGACTTCATGCCGCTCGAGCTGGGTACGGTTCGCGGCTTCAAAACGCGCTTTCATCTCTATACAGTTCCCGGCCAGGTTTTCTACGAAGCATCGCGCAAGCTAATTCTGAAGGGTGTTGACGGCGTCGTGTTTGTGGCTGATTCGCAGGAAGAGCGCATGGACGCGAACATTGAGTCGCTTTACAACCTGGAAGAGAACCTCAAGGCGCATGGCTACGACCTGATGAAAATTCCTTACGTTTTGCAGTTGAATAAGCGCGATTTGCCGAACGTGATTCCTACATCCGATTTAGCCGTGGAACTGCAGAAGAAAGGCGAGCCCGTTGTTGAGGCAGTGGCTGCAACCGGCGTCGGCGTGTTCGATACCTTGAAAGCGGTCGCTAAGCAGGTCCTGACTGAATTGCGTAAGAGCTAGGCGTTGCGGATCAGTGCGGATCAGTAAAGAGGTTTGACCATTAGCAGCCCGTCGCCGCCATTGGAATAGTATTTCGGAAGTCTTTGCGTGACCGAATAACCAAGGCTGACGTAAAGCCTTTGCGCGGGAACGTTGGTGGCTCTGACTTCGAGACGCGCGATCCGGGCATCTCGCCGGCGAAAGCCATCTTCGACTCTTTCCAGCAGACAACTCGCCAGACGCCGCCGGCGATGTTCCGGAGCAATTCCGATCGTCGTAATGTGACCCGTGTGATCCGGCTCCAGCAGCCCAATCACAAAACCGGCCATGGCGCTATTTTGAGTTACGACTCGATAAGAAACTGATTCAGGCGAAGCCAGCAGATACTCGAACGTGTCGCGGCTATACGCCTCGCCATCGAGAAAGCAGCGCTGATCCAATAGCCAGCACTCATCAATTTGCCCGAGCGTCAGCGGTCGCAAATCGTACTGCGCCGTAGTCGGGGGCACGAGTGCGAGCGTCGGCACCGTGACACCCGCTTGCTGCCGACTATTCGACCACCATCTAGGCCTGAATTTCTTTAAGACTGCCATAACCCGAGTGTTCTCGTTCGCGGGAAAGCTGAAGCGTGGCGCTGATTATAGCCGGACAGGTTTGTCGAGTCCACGTCTGGAGACAAAAAACAGCAGCGCTCCCTGGCATTTAAAGGATCAGCATACAGTCCCCATAGCTGTAGAACCGATAGCGCTCGCGCACGGCATGACGATACGCTTCGAGCGTCAGCGCGCGCCCGGCGAAGGCACTGACCAGTAGCAGCAGAGAAGAACGCGGCAGGTGAAAGTTAGTCAGCAGCGCATCGACCGCCCGGAAGTTATAGCCAGGCGTAATGGTTAGCTCGGCAAATCCGTGCGTGGCAACGATCTCGCCGGCATCTGAGACTGATGACTCGAGTGCACGTGTCGTGGTTGTGCCTACCGCGACAATGCGCCCGCCTGCGGCGCGACTTTCGTTGATAACCTTCGCGGCTTCTGCGGTAGTCGTGAATCGTTCGCCGAGCACCCGATGCTCCGAAACGTCCTCAACGCGGACCGGTTCAAACGTTCCATAACCCACGTGCAAGGTCAGTTCCGCGATCCGAACTGCATTCCGTTTGAGTTTGTCCAGAATCTCCGGGGTGAAATGCAAGCCTGCTGTCGGTGCGGCAATGGCACCGGTCTCTTGCGCATAGACTGTCTGATAACGGAGGCGATCCGCCGTCTCCTCGCCGTCTCGTTTTATGTATGGCGGCAGCGGCGTCTCGCCGATTTCGTCAATTGTCTTTAAGAGTTCCGGTACCTGATCGAACTTGATGACGCGTGTGCCATCGTCTGGTGAGTCGACAACCGTCGCGCTTAGTTTCGATCGATCAAATTCTATCCGCGTGCCCGCTCGCAGCCGCCGGCCCGGTCGAGCCAGTACCTGCCAAACGAATGGTTCAAGTTCGCTGAGAAGAAGTACTTCGACGCTGCCGCCCGTGGGAATGCGCCGGCCCAACAATCTGGCGGGAAAAACCTTCGTGTTGTTGAGCACCAGACAATCGCCGGCCTGAAGGTAGTTCGTGACCGAGACGAATTGCGTATCTGTAAATGTTCCAGTTTCGCGATTGACCACCAGCAGGCGCGAAGCATCGCGCTGCGACAGCGGCTGCTGAGCTATCAGCTCTTCCGGAAGGTCGTAATCGAAATCAGAGATGCGCACAGCAGGTTGCGCGGACAGCAAAACTAGGAAAAGGACGCTGAAGGAACTTGGCCCTTGGGAGCAACGATTGGATGTTCGATGTGTTCGCGATGGAAAACGCCGGTGAGTTGCGCGCCAAACAAGAGCACGAGGCTCGAGACATATCCCCAAGTCAGCACGGCGACCACCGCCCCGACTGAGCCATAGACTTGCTCATAGTTGAAATAGCTCAGCGCCCACGCGAAGCCGTACTTCGCTGCTTCCCAAAGCAGACCGCCAATCACTGCGCCCGGGATCGTGTCCCAGACAGTGACGTGCGCGTTCGGCATGAATTTGTAAACGATTGCGAAGAGGGCGAATGTTACGAGCAGACTGACCACCGCGAAAATGATTTGCCAGAAGAGACTACCGACGGTTGCCAGCACTGCGTAGCTCTCCAGCTGCCGCGGCGACAGACGCTCGGCGACGTCCTGCAAATAAACAAGAACGGATGTGATCAAAACTGAGATTGACAGGAGCAGGCCAACTCCTCCGATCATCGCCAGGGTTAGCGCGCGACCGTGGAGAAACGTTCGATGCGTCGTGCCCCAGACGCGATTGCTCGCGCGCTCGACGACGGCAAAAACCCACGAGCCCGCCCACAGCACAATCACCGCGCAAGTAATGATCACGCCGGTGCTCACGCCCGAAAGCGA
>DATNEI010000208.1:0-45201 GCA_035606795.1 Pyrinomonadaceae bacterium | reverse complement strand
TGGATTCCCGATTCGGTGAACACGGCGCCGCGGTATTCGCCGGCGTTGGTGGCCTTCGTGCCGTTTTCCGATAACGAGATTGGTTGGGTGCCTTTGGGCCCTGGCGATCCTTATGTGGCGCGTTACTACGACCAGAACTGGCAGCCGCATTACGTGAGCAGGGGAGATTTAGCGGTGTCGAATCTGGTGAACTATGCGGTACCTAACGCAGTGACAGTTGTGCCGGTTGATTATTTCAATCGACCGATCGACTCGCGCTACGTCCGGCACGTTAACCCGGCGTCGCTCGCGCAGGTGCGGCCGACACTCGATCCGTTACTGGTGACGCCTTTGCGTAACGCGGTCGTGCATTCGGCCTGGGGCCGCGGCAAGATCGATTTGCCGCCGGGCATCGCGAAGAAACTGAATGAGACGCCGGTCGTCCTGGGCACGACCCCAACCGCGCCGCCGTTCAGAAAGGACCTCGACAAGTCCATGCGTCTTGAACGCAGTAGTGACAAGGCCAAGTTGCAGGTGCGAGACGATCGCGGCGTTGGCACTGCCGGCGTTGGCACGGCGAAAGTAGAGGGCTGGCGAAAGCAGCAAGAGACACCCGTGGCGCCGGCAGCGCGCGAGAACAAGGACGAACGTCAGCAAGTTCGTCAGCAAGAACAGCAGCAACGTAGCATCTCGCGTCAACAGCAGAAGTTCGAGCGGAGAAATACGCCGGCTGCTCAAGGAGCGCCAGTCGCGAATCCGGTGAAGAATCGAGAAGCACCGCGACCGCAAATCCAACGCGCACCACCGGTGCGAGAGGCGCCGCGTCCGCAGGTGCAACGCGCGCCGCCGGTGCGAGAAGCGCCGCGTCCGCAGGTGCAACGCAGTCAACCGGCTGCGGCGGCTCCAGCTAAGCACCAGGACAAGCAACCGCCGGGACAATCGAAAGCGCCCGGAGGCGGTGGCGGTGGTGGCGGCAAAGGTCACGGCAAAAAACCTTAGTCATGACGGCCACGCGTAAATGCTCAACAGCCCAGCGATCAAAAACCGCTGGGCTGTTTTGTGTCCGTGAGATGTGATGTCGACTAAGCGCAGGCGGCGACTGGCGCGCATGCAGTTGCGGTGCGGGCGATCGCGAGTTCGGCTTTGGGAATAATCTCGAAGACGGAATCAAGGCGCGTGACTTCAAAAACGCGTCTGGTGAATTTATTGACGTTCATCAACTTGAAACGAATGCCATGGAGATCGCTCAGCCGGCGCAATTCCAGCATCAGGCCGAGACCATAAGCATCGATCGCGGTCACTCGCGCGAGATCGAGCACAATCGACTTGGCATGTTCTTGGGCGCGGACAGCCTCACGCAAGGTCCGCGTTTCACCGCTGATTAATCGCCCATGCAGGCTCAAAACTGCGGCATCTCCTAAATTTCTTGTATGAACTTTCAACATGACCGTCTCCCCTTAATCGAACCCCTGAAATTTTAACGACTCGCCGGCGCTATTTGTTCCGCAAGTCGCTTAACTCAGTAACACGACCGAAATCGCTGCCCGTTTCATTTTTTCGGGCTCTATTTGTTAAGACGTGTTAAGAGAGGCAGGCGTTAACGCGGACACCTATTCCGGGTACCTGTCCGCGCGGAAGCGAAACAGTTTCACCGGAGTGCCGGACGGAATACCGGCTTTGCTTGCAGCTACTTCGACCTGATGTGCGGCAGAAGTGATGCCTTCGAGATTCGGAAGCAGAAGGCCACGGCGAAAATTAATTTCGTCTTCAACGATCACGCCGTAGATTTTTGGATCCAGATCCTCGAGACTGCACGCTTCGGGGTTCGAAAGCACATCAACTGAATATTTCAGATTCGGAAGCTCATTAGCACGGACTGGTGGGAAACGCGGATCGCGTGTCGCGGAACTAACAGCGTTCGTGATGATCTCTTCGGCGAGCGTGTCTTTCAGAGGATCGACTGTGCCGATGCAGCCACGCAGATCGCCCTTAAGAGTTTTGATCGAGACAAAGCAGCCGGCGCGAGCGTTCAGCTCATCGGGAAGATTGTCAGGCGGTGTGATGATTGTGCCGTCGCGCACGAAGGTCTCGATTGTGCGGCGAGCCAGCGCGGGGAGGGCACGCGTGAGATCCGCAACCGATTCTGTGTCAGCGGGCAGGACGCCCGCGCTCCCGGAGCGAACAAGTTGTGCAACCATGTAGCCAACACCCCACGGCGCTTCGTAACTCAAGACTTCGCATGAGCTTTCGGAATCTTCGGCGACGCCCAAAGCGACCAGCATTGAACGATAACCGCATTCACCAGCGCGACTGCGCAGATCGTGATCGATATTCGCAATGCGAATCGTCTCACCATTGCGGATCGCATCCACGACTTCTTCATCAAACAAATGCGCGTCAGGGTTGTAGCCGGCCGGGGCGCCCGGCTGCAGACGATGACTGAGATCGCCGCTGGCGATAAATCCCACGGGACGCTTCAGAGTGGCGATCGCTTGCCGGATGCAATTGCCGAAACGCAAGTGCTCCTGGTTCGATAGGAAGCTGTAACCGAGGGCCACGACTTTTCCTGTCCATCCATTGCGTTGCAGGAAATAGAGTGGAACCGCTGTGCCATGATCGAGATCAGCTCCGCGAATACGCAGAGTTATTAGATTCTCTTGTTCCGCTGCGCGCGTAATCTCAGTTAGCAGGTCGTCATCAAGTTGCGCTGCGACAGTCGCGTCAGGCGCGCGAAACCTCGAAAAATCGCCGTGCAGAGTGGGGCCGTCGTAGGCGACAAAGGCAACCGCTTCGAGCGGCGCATGCGGCGAAATCAGGACAATAGTTTCGGCGCCGCTTTCAATGATTCGTGCGGTGAGAGTCGCCATCGCACTAATCGAATTCTGCACCTCGACACACGACTCGCCGCCGACTTCCGGCACCATGATGGGAGGATGCGGGGCAATTCCGGCAAAAACAAGTGAGTTTGTGTGGCTCATAACTTCACCACAGCGGGCGGAAAATTGGTCACAGATTAACGCAGATAGACGCGGATCAGAAGAAAAAAGCAGCCGCGAATAAAGGCAGAGCGTAGATTCTCGTTCATCTTTGACCGACTTCCGTTTGTAATCGGCGGCAATTATGATTAGCCGCGCATGAACGAGTTCGATGTGATCATTGTTGGGGCGGGACCTGCCGGATCTTTTGCCGCCGAGCGACTGGCGCGCGCGGGAGTACGTGTGGGGCTGTTTGATGGCCGGCCGCCGGGAGAGCCGAAAGCCTGCGGTGGCGGCGTGACGTCGAAAGCGCTGAAGGCCTGGCCGCATTTGCTGGAAGCCGTGGGCCGCACGATCGACGAACTCGATATGTACTCGCCTTCAGGCAAGCATCTGCACATGAAATTGGAAGAGCCGTTCGCGGTCTATTCGCGAATTGCGTTCGACACTTTTCTCCGCGACCGTGCGGGTGAAGCCGGTGCAGTCGTCATTGCAGAAAAAATTTCGGGACGAGGATTCAAACGAGAAGGCGATCGATGGATCGTCAACGCGCAGAGTGGCGGCGAATTCGCTTGCAAGTTTTTGGTCGGCGCCGATGGTGCTAACAGCGCGATCGCAAAGAAGCTCGCCGGGCCCCTGCCGTCGGCCGAAATGGAAGTTGCGTTTGGCTATCGCGCGCCGCTGCCGGAAGCGAGTGATGCTGCGACAGTTGTCGCGTTTCTGCCGAAGTGGGTCGGATATGCCTGGGCGTTTCCGCGAATCGATCACGTCTCGTTCGGCATTGCGACTACGCAGGATGCATTCGATCACGAAGCTCTCGACTCGCTGCTCTGGGATTTCATGGTGAGTTATTACGAGAGTTACAGAGCCGGAAGCGACGGAGCCAAGAGCTCAGCGATGAAGCTTTGGAAGTCAGCCGGCGCTATTAGCGACTCAATACGTAGGGAGCTCAAACAATCAGCCGAACGTTACGCTGCGCGCATCCCGGGGCTCGCGCCGCGCACCTGGGACACGCGCAAAGCCTGCGGCGATGGTTGGGCGTTGCTCGGAGATGCGGCGGGCTTTGCCGATCCGGTCACAGGCGAAGGGATCTACTATGCGCTGCGCTCGGCTGAGTTATTCGCCAAAGCTTTTCTCAAAAGGAAGCCGGAAAGCTACGAACAACTGTGGCGTAAAGATTTTGGTGGTGAACTGAAACGCGCGTCACAAATGCGCCGCCGGTTCTATGGAAATTTTTGGGGCGCGCCGTTCACGGACCGCATGATCGAATTCGCGCGTGGGCATCGTGGCATTCGCAAAGTGCTGGGGCAGCTGGTTGCGGGAGATCAAGGATACGTAAACCTAAAAAAGAAGCTGGCGCGTAGCGCTTTGAAGCCTTTGTGAGAGCGATCACTTTTTCAGCCTTGCAGGCGATCCAAGGCATCCATACAAAATACAACCGGTATTGCAACAGAGGTTGCAACACTCGTCAGGGTGTTTCTCCGCATAATTTCTTCTGAAGTATTCCCAAAATTGCATGTCGCACTCTTCCGTGCGAAGTGGATCGCAGGAAGTCGTCCGAGTTATTAGATGGGATGAACCATAAAACTTTTATACGTCGGCTAAATGCCGTCGATCCGTAATTTCCGGTAGACGCACCCACGAACCTTTTGTCGGACAACGCTTTGGTCCACAGGGAAAACACTTGAAGTAGCAGCGTCGCAAAGGTAATCTGCTTGAAGGAAGATCTGCTGCAATTGCACTGGCCGCCAGCTTCATCCCAGTTGCCCGAGCCCGGGCCGCATCATGAGCATTAAAGGAACTCTGAAAACAATGAATGTGTCGGACCTGCTCCAGTTTCTGGCAGCAGGGCGAAAGACCGGCACGCTCAAAGTCGCTCGTGGCACGATTGTGAAAGAGATCGTCCTGGAGAACGGGGTGATCGTCGGCTCGCGATCGAACGATCCGAAAGAACTGATCGGGCAAGTACTCCTGCACTACGGAAAGATTGGCGAAGAGCAGTTGCAAGCAGCGATGGGTGTTCATCGCCAGTCAGGCGACCGCCTCGGCAGTATTCTTTCGGCGCAGGGCGTTGTCAGTGCGGCTGACGTCGTTTACGCGCTGCGCACACGCACCCTGGAAATCATCTACGATCTGTTTCTTTGGGAAGAAGCCGATTTTGAATTCTTTGACGACCAGGCGCTTCCGAGCGACGTGATTCGCATTCAGGTTGAAGCCCAAGCCGTGATTATGGAAGGGATCTACCGCCTCGATGAGTGGGCGCGCTATCGAACACTCATTCCATCCGATCGCACAGTCTTTGAATTGAGCGCCGGATGGACCAAGTCGTTGCCTGAGAGCAAAGAAGTTCGCGAAGCCCTGTATCACGTCGAGAAGGGCATGACGGTCGCCGAGATTTGTTACAACATGCACACATCGTTATTTCATGCGTGCGCTGTGCTCTTTGACCTGATCGACAGTGGCGTGATCGCAGTCGCCGGCGAAGCAGTGATTCCCGAACCTGAATCTCAGGCGAGAATGCCGCTCAGCGTCGCTGAGTTGCTGGAATTAGCTCGGGCCGAGCTGCAAGACGGCAGCGCTGAGAATGCGTTGACCAGAATTCGCAGTGTCCTCGAAGAAGAGCCCAACAACAGCGACGCGCAGGAATTGCGTCAACAGGCAGAAGAGCGTTACGCCCGGCAAGTTTATCAGGACGGATTGCCGCAGAGTGCCGTGCCGAAATTGTTGAAGACAGGGGCGCAGCTCGAGACAGAGCAGTTGGACCCGCGGGAGGCATTCTTGCTCTCGCGGATTAACGGCGAATGGGATATCGCCGCCATAATTGCCGTCTGTCCATTTCGCGAAGCGGACAGTTTGCGCATGATCAAAAGACTGATCGACGGTAAAGTAGTCGGGCTCAGTTAATAGCAAACTATTCGCGCAGAGACCATGGCTGTTCTTTCCGAAATTGCGGCGATCACAACTCCGCTAATACAAATCACCAAAAGCGGCGCTGCCGTGCGTTCGTCGCAAGACGAGATCGCCGCGCTGCGTACTGCATTTGCTGAGCAGCATTGGTTGGTGCTGCCTGACTTTCTCGAACGTCGCCTGCTCGATCTAATTCAACAGAAGCTGGAAGAGACTGAATACCGCGTGGTGGACCGCGAAACCGGAGTTGAATTACGACCGATTGATTGCACGGCGTATCTCGCAACTGAACTGCTGCTAAACAGTCCCAAGGTGTTCCGAGCGATCGAACAAATTACCGGCTGCGCGCCGATTGCATGTTTCAGTGGCCGTATTTATCGGCGGCCGGCCAGCAGCACTTACTTCAACCGCTGGCACACGGACGTCACCGACGAAGGCCGGACGATCGCTTTAAGCATTAATTTGAACGTTGAGTCTTACGAAGGGGGCGCGCTACAAATTCGTTCGGCACAAACTCGGGAAGTCCTCTGTGAAGTCTACAACCGCCATTACGGCGACGCGATAATTTTTCCCGTTGATGAAAAGTTCGAACATCGCGTTTGCGAAGTGGAAAGTGGCGCGGCGAAGACAGCCCTGGCGGGCTGGTTCAGATCCAAACCGGATCCGGATTCGCTGTTTGGCCGAGGTCGCTAAGAACAGTTCAATATCGGTTACAGTACTCTCGAGTTCTAATCCTGCTCACTACGTTCCCCGTTCCAATTATTATCAACGAAACACTCAGACATCACTGGGACATTCAAATCGGTCGCTGAGTGCGCCAGTGCGCGCTTGTGGGCAAAATGGGCGGCGCCTTATTCGGCTGTGATTAGTTTGTAGGTGGCAAGTTCCCGCAGCAGCAACTCGACGTTTTCCAACGCAACCGCCGGCGTCACTTCAAATTCTTCAGCAATCCGTGCAGCGATCTCGTCCGATGCCATTCCCTGCTCGAGACTTTTCCAAATCAGCATAGCAGTCTCGTTGAGCTGGTAGTATTTCTTTGTATTCAGATCGACGAGGATTCCTTCTTCACCGTCGAAATCGGTAAAGACAATATGTTCGAAAGGTTTCCGCTGCGTCTCGCCGGCAGCAATGGCAGGTTTTGAACTTGGCTCGCTCACGATTTCTTTCCTGGACGGTTTGCAGCTCCTCTCTCGATACCAGGAAGATAACATCTGTGTTTCACAGGAACAATCAGGCTTGACGCATCAAAAAGCGGATGCAAAGATTCGTCTCCGCCTTGAGCAAACTTCCATTTCGAAGACAGGATTGGCGGCGCTGGCGGCTGGGAATATATGCGGCGCTGACCTTCGCGCTGATTTCGTTGATTCCGCAGGCGAACTTTTGGCGCGTGCGCGGTCACGAATGGCACGGCGCGTTTTATACCTATCACCCGGACGAGACGCCCTACGCCGCATACGTTAATTCGCTGATCGAGGGCCGGCCGCGCCGTAATGATCCCTATACAGGCCGCATCGACGGTCGCGACGGTTCCTTGCCGGAATCACTGCTCTCAATTCAATTCGTTCCTGCGTATTCACTGGCAATACCCGCGCGGGTTCTGCAGATCTCAGTAATGACTGTTTTTATTTTGCTGCAGCCGCTGGTCGCCGCGGCTTCGGTGCTGGCAATCTTTTGGTTAATGATGCTCGTGACGAGCGACGCGCGGGTCGCCGCAACCGTCGGGTTGTTGGTTGTCAGCATGGGCGGACTTGCTCGCGGCCAATGGTTCGTTCGCAACCTCGGCGGGATTGCTACGCCATACATTTACTTACCATTCCTGCGACGTTATGAACCGGCTTTCGCTTTTCCTTTGTTCTTTCTGTTTTGCGCGCTCGTTTGGTTGATGCTGCGCAGCCGCGCACGCCGCGATTTAATAGGTTCAACCGTAGCAGCGGCACTGCTCTTCAGCGCGCTCGTCTTCTCTTATTATTTCCTGTGGACCGCAGCGGCAGCCTTTGTTGTCAGTATCATTTGCGCGACGGCGATCGTGCGTCCGGAAACCTGGCAACGGGACTTGCGTCGCTTGGCCCAACTGAGTGCGCTGCTGGCGCCGGCTTTGATCGCCTACGCTTACTTCCTGTCACAGCGGGCGGCGTCGATTGATTTGCAACAAGCACTGACGCGCACCCACGCTCCGGATTTGTTGCGGCCACCGGCGGTCTTATGCGGAATCTTGCTGCTGATTTTGATTGTCGGACTTTGGCGCGGCATCTTTTCACAACGTGACCATTCGATCGTATTCGCCGGCGCATTCGCCTTGGCGCCGCTGATCATGTTCAATCAGCAGGTGCTGACCGGTAGGTCCCTGCAGCCAATCCATTACGAACAGTTCGTCGCCAACTATGTGTCGCTCGTGGCATTCGCTCTCACGGCGCTGGCCGTATGGCAAAGGCGAAGTTTGCCACGCAAGATTCCCGCTTTGCTGCTAATTGCGATCTCGTTTGTTTCGATTGCCCGTGCCTCAGAAGAAGCCTGGTTTGCCGGCCGAGGCCGGGTCGCGTTTTCAACGATCGTTGATGAAAGCCGGCCCGCGGTGTTACGTCTCGCCGAATTGGGAGCTGTCGAAACCAACGAGAGAGCAAACACAGTTCTGGTTTTATCGCCGGTATCATTTGTAGTGACGGATACGCTTTGTATGACTGCACCCCAGCCGGTTTTGTGGGCGGTCCACATGTTCAGCTTCTCAGCCCTGACGCCCGCGGAGAATAAAGAACGCTTCTACCAACAACTTTACTACTCAGGCGTGGAACAACAGACGCTGCGTGCAGCGACGATTGAACAGACTTACTTTCGTCTGGCGAACTTCGGATGGGAGCGCGTCATCCCGGGACTGAATGCTAATTGGCGACCGATCACCGACGCGGAAGAGCAGGTCGCGTTGGCTGATTATCAAAAGTTCGTCGATACGTTTGATCAAAGGCGCGCCGAGCAGCCGGCACTCGGATACGTTTTGGCGCCGGCAAACGGCGACACAGATTTTTCACGCGTCGATCGATGGTATGAGCGCGATGCGGGCGAGCGCGTGGGCGCCTATGTAATCTATCGGGTGAAACCGCGCACATAGTTTGCAGTTTTCTGAAACCGTCCTTGTGAGTAAATCGACTGAAAGAACAAAGCAGTGGCGCTGGGCCGCACTCCCAACGATCATTTTGTTTCTGCTCGCACTTGCGCCCCAGCTCGCTCTGCGAATGGGGCATCGCCAGTCATGGCCCAGATCTTATTTCTCGTTTAATCCCGACGAAGCACCCTACCTCGCTTACGTCAATGCCCTGAAAGACGGGCGGCCAAGAAAATCTGATCCCTACTCAGGGCGCGATGATCGCCCCGGCGCGCCCCAACCCGAAACAATTTTCTCAATTCAATTTGTGCCCGCTTATGCGATTGCGCTGCCGTCGCGAATATTGGGAATCTCATCGCAGGCAGCGTTCGCGATCCTAAGTTGCCTGGTCGCCATTTGCGCCGGGTTAGCGCTGTATGTGCTTATTCGAATGATCACGGGCGATCACAAAACCGCCGCCGCCGGCAGCTTATTTGTTTTGTGTTGCGGTTCGCTGCGCTTCGCGCCTTTCATCCAGCGCTTTTCGACGAACGGACGCGCGCAATACTTTCCTTTTATGCGAAGCTACGCCCCGTCCTTTGCATTTCCCGTTTTCATTCTGTTCGTCGTCGTTGTGTGGATGCTTATCGCCACCAAAGATACTCGTAAGCAAATGCTTCTCAGCGCGGGCGGTGCGGCGATCTTCGTCTTGCTGCTCTTCTCATATTTCTATTTGTGGACGGCCGCGATTGCCTGGCTTTGTATCTACGCGGGTCTGTGGCTGGTCTTTCGCCGGGAAGATTTAAGAAATGTGCTGCCCGGAGTAGCGGTCATTGGCGGGGTGGCGCTGATTGGATTCCTAGGTTACGAAAAACTTTTGGCGCACCGCGCCGCCTCAACAGACGCGTTCCAAGTCGTGACGACAACTCATCGACCGGACCTGCTCCGCGTTCCGGAATTAATCGGCATCGTCATAGCAGCAGCGATATTTATTCTTGCGCGGCGCGGGCTGTTAAGTCTGCGCGAACCTCGGATCCTTTTTGTTTTGTCTCTATCTTTGCTGCCCCTTGTTGTTTTTAATCAGCAAGCCCTCACCGGCTATTCCATTCAGCCAATTCATTACGAACTCTACGTGGCGAACTACGCGGCGCTGCTGGCAGTGGTCCTGGCGCTTTCGATACTCGCGCAGGCGTGGAGACCCAATAGAAAAAAACGTTTGGCGTGGGCATTAGTCGCGATCGTCTCGATCGGCTGGGGAGCGATCGAGATTACTTATGCGATTCGGGCGCGCACGGACCTCAACGAGATTCGAGACGAGGCCCGGCCGGCTGCTTTGCGTCTTAACGCTATCGCTAAAGCATCCGCCAATGATCCCGCGAGCACCATGATCTTCGCGCCGAACATTGTTCAGGCAGACGCGTTGCCGGCCGATGCGCCGCAGCCAGTTCTTTGGGCCCCCCACATGCGAAGTTTTGCCGGCGTCAATTTCGCTGAAGAAAAATCGCGTTACTATGCGCAGCTATATTTCAGCGGTACCGACGTCGCCGGGTTTGACCTGCTGTTGCGGCAGACAACGATCGCCCCGAGCGTCGTCTTTGGTTGGGAACGCGTAAATCCACGACTTGCGGCCGTGGCCAATCCAGTTTCTGAAGAAGAAATTCAACAGGAACTGCACCAATACGCTGATTACATTGCGACTTTCGACGGCACTCGCGCGGCGAGCATGCCCATCGCGTTTGCAGTAGCTGGTCCAAACGATAATCTGGCGAATCTCGATCGATGGTACGCGCGCGATGAAGGTGAGATCACGGGAGGGTTGACGCTATATCGCGTAACGCTCCGCCGGTGAAGTGCTATCTGTTAAGAATCGGCAGCGAATGTTTGCGCGAAAGATCCGCGGGCGCGTCATGCCAGGGGATCTTTCCAAAGGATTGCAGACACAGAAGACAGGGAGACCCGGTATAGAGATCCGGCGTTACACTTTTCGCAGCGTAATCGTCGAGCACTTGTTGGCGGGTGATCATTTGCGCCTGAGCCAATCGATTCAGCCGCCCGTACGCACTAGCAAAGTCTTCGCCGTTCAGATCTGCCACCACTTCGGTGACGCCCGCCGCACCCCGGAAGCCTGACAAATTACAACACAGCGACAGGTTGCCGCGATAATCGATGTTGCAGCTGCGACCGGCAAGCGCCGAGCACGGTGGCGCAGGGTCGATATTGTAGTAACCCACATCCAGGCTAATTCGCATTTTGAAAACGCGCGCCAGCAGCGCTATTTCCTGTTCCGCCAGCGTTCGGTCCTGCGGGATAAGGCCGAGTTCTTCATGAAACTGATCGGAAGTAGGTAACAAGTGTCCAAAACTAAGAGCGGCCGCTCCCATCCGCGCGACGAACATGGCGATTTGTTCGAACTGCGGCAGCGTGTCTTTGCGAATGACGCATTTGACCACGAATGGCAATTCAGCACGCCGGCAACGCGAAAACGCGCGCACCAGCCGCACATACGATCCGTCGCCCCGCCAACGATCGTGCGTTTCGCGCGTGGGTCCGTCCATGCTGAAGGCCACGTGTGTGATCACATTTCGATTCTCATTAATGACCGGCCAGATGCGCTCGAAGTGCCAGCCATTCGTCACGAAACTGCACTTCAATCCTTCGGCGCCGACAGTTTCGATAATCTCTTGGAATTGGGGATGGAGGGTGGTTTCGCCGCCGGTAAACATTACGTGCGATGCGCCAATCGCGTCGCGCGCTTCACGAATTACCCGGCGCAGCAAATCAACTGGAAAGAAACTTGCCCTTTGGTTGTAGAGCGCGTCTTCGTCCCGCAGGCAATAGCTACAGTGCAGGTTGCAAATATTCGTCAGTTCGACGATGAGTCGCGGTGGTCCATAATCGCGCGTGCGCCCACCAGTCTCCAAGGTTGTAACATCAGCCGGAAACATCAATTAGTTGCTGACTTAGAAAGCAAAAACTCGCTGGCTCGTTCGCTGTTCAGCAGCTCGGAGCCCGCCAGAAGTTCATATCCCTCTGCCTGTCGCGCCAAATGGGCCAAAACCTCTAAGTGCGCGGCCGCAGTCGGCTTGTCATAACACGCCCAGGGACACATGCGAAGTAGCCGAGCCATCGTGTCTGCTCGGTTCAATAATCGCAACCGGCTGCTAACCCCCTCTGCCAGTCGCGAGAACAAGACTTTAACTGGGGTGCAGGATTTTACAAATCGTCCGGGAAAAATCTGGGCCGGCTCGAATCGTTTCTTCCCCGGATCAAACGGCGCGATCGTGACTTCGATCGAATCGGAAGCCGGGATGACGGCGGCTGAGAAAATTTCATCCGTCAGTGCGAACATGCGGCGGAGCGCATGAGCTTGAACAATGCCATCGCGACTGCAGAGCAGTACCGAGTCGTCGGAGAGGTATTGCCATCCTGCCGACGCAAGTTGCGCAGCCAGATTTGATTTGCCACTGCCCGATGGGCCTACTACCAGAACGCCTTTGCCGTCGGGATCAACCACCCCGGCAGAGTGCAACTCATACAACCCACAACGTCGCATGGCAACCATGGCGACATTAAAAATCAAACGCGCCAGCGCCGCGCGTTCGCGCGATTCTGCACTGTTACCGATCCAGGCTTCCACGATCGATGTATCCAGGTGACCGGCCATGACCGCCGAACCATTGTTTTCAAAGAAGTATGTTTGGCCGTCTGTACGGCAGCGTCCACCCTCGGCTACTTCGAACCACGATAGCTGAGTTGGCGGGTCAGGCTGATTATCTGAAGTATGAATTACGATGGTGACGTGGGATTTGATACCGTCAGGCTCAGCCAGGGCGGTTACATGCCAAGCGGCAAAGTAACGCTTCAAGAGCTCGTTGATATTTGCATCAGAAGTTTGGATACAAACAAAACGACCGGCTACCGCGTAGTAATTCGCGAAAGCCGGTCGTTCGGAATATCCTGCTGCTCCGACAGATGCGTCGGACTCAAACACTGTTTCTAATGCAAAGGACATCCTTCACGGTCGTGGGATTAACTGACGACGCCGCTGTCAGTGATTTGAAAAAATGTGGTTGCCTCCAGCACGTCAACCGGAACTGAAATTTGCGGAACGACAAATTCTTTGCGGTTCGATTTCGATCCTTCGGCTGGCTCCGATTGGTTGTCGCAAGTCCTGACTGCATCCGGCGTTACGTCTGCTTTATCCACGTGGTTTCCTCCTGAAAACTTTAAGCATTTAAGGGGCCAATCCGGCCAGAGCAACTTCCGCAAATTGTAAAAAATGGCTGAATTTTAGTGATCCCGCACTGGGGGCGAGGATTCTACGACTTTTTGTTCTGCTCCACAAGTAGTATTCGTAAAGGCCTTCGCTCTTGCGTAAGCAAGTCAGCTCTTAGGAAAAGTCGAATGCTTTGGCTCAGTTGCTGGAGCGCGGATTCGACTGATGCTTTCTGGATGTTGACTGAAATCGGATCGACAATTTCGTTCTGGACCTGCAAGGGAACGCCCAGTTCATTCGCCACCGCATACAGCACAACGACCAGCGGTTGCTTCCTGGCGACGACGGTTAACTCGCCCTTCTCATATTTTACTTTGAGTTCTTGCTCCTTCTCGTCGTTCTTGTTGGATTCATCGTCTTCAGTATTTCCTTCGATGATCATCACATCAGAGTTACCGTGCACCACAGCATTCGCGGCCGGCGGAGCTTCATTGTAGCCCTGTAAAAAAATTCCCAACGGGCGCGGCATCTTGCCGGGAGTCATATCGATTTCATAGTCGATAAAAACCTGCGGCGCCAGTTGCTGCAGAGCCGGTTCCAGCACGAGGTCGCTAAAGTTGGTCGTCACCTTGTGGTTCTGCAGAATCGGCGTGACTTCGATCGGAATTTGCAATTTCTTCGACAGTTCAGCGGCGATTTCTTTCACCGTCGCGTCCTGTGCCTTGAGTGAAATGCCGATAATCTGATCGTCAGTTACCGTCAACGTAAATGTTCGCTTTGCGTCTTTGGCCGCCGGCTCGGTTTTGCCAGGCTCTGATTTATTCGCCTCAGTTTTTGCGGCGGGTTTCGTTTCGGTGCGCGGAGAAGTATCGGTTTGAGCAAAACCGACAGCGCTTACGCTCAGCATGACAGCGACTGTAATGGCCAATTGCAGGGGGACCACAGACAGGGAGAAGTTGTTCTTGATAGAGCCGGCAAATGCAAACATGCTTGAATAATCCCGACGGGCTAAACTTGCGTGCAACCTATCACAGAACTGAAAAGCCGGTCAATTTTGGGTCGCGCCCACTCACTGATTTTCGGGACAGCGTTGCCTCAGCAAAAAGATCAATGCTGTCGCAATGCTGAATGGAGCAAACGAAATGGTCGTAAAAGGTAGTAGACGAAGTGAAATTTGGGAGTCAACCGAATCGCGTCCAAATCGCTATCGGTCGGATCGAAGAGAAAGCGGCCGTATCTGATGCGGCTACGCCAGCCGCTGCGAATCAGCAGATTGAATCGAATCACCGTCCAAAGTGGCAGCGCCGTTTGTTCCGGCCCATCGAACAGTCGCGCCCCTATCTCATCGCAGAGCTCCGCGATGCGTTTGTCACGCGCAATCTCGTTCGCGAGCGGCGCGGGTAAATCCGTCGCCAGAAGTTTTGCCGCCAGCGCCGGCCCAAGGAGAAACATTCGCTCGGCATGCGCACGTTTCGCGCGTTCGTTCAAGCCGGTCCAGTTCATCGCCGGATTCGTTCGAATCAGGCGATCGATATCGCAAATCCATGCGAGTCTCTGCCAGACATGCCGTGAACCGTGAACACACAACGCGAACAGAAGATCTTCGGCGGCCAGTGTCTTCACTGGCCGGTGGTTCAGTTCAACTGTCGTGAGATTGTTCCAGAGCTCTTCCGCGGTGACAGTTGAGGCGAATAACTCAGAAGAGACTTGCCAGTGCAGCTCGACTATGACGCGCCCGCGGGTAAATTGCAGATTGTGTTGCGTGCGCAACAGTACTGCCTGCTGTTCTCCCGTTAAATCTCTCGATGACACATAACCGCTCCGCGCAAGCACTTCGATTGCCCGGGCCATCTCCGCGCGGCGCACAATTAAATCGAGATCGACGAAACGGCGCAGGTTCAGATCGCCGTAAGCGAGGACCGCCAGCGCCGGCCCTTTGAAAACAATCGCCTCGATACCCGCTGCCGCGAATCGTTCGAGCAGCGCCGTTAACTCATCGACGAAGATCAAATTCCGCGCCGCATTCTCCTGATAGTCTTTTCTGAACCTCTGCCGGACGCCGGCAGGAACTTGACCCTCAATCGAACTCTCAAGTCGCCGAGAGACCAGCGGCACGAGCGAGTGCCGGCGCGCGAGACAGTAAAAATAGTCCCAGTCGATTTCCTCTTCACCGACATGCGGAAGGCGCGCACCGGTCTTGTCGAGAACACTGGCGCATGCGCTCAACAGCCGATGTTCCAGCTCGTGATTTAATCCTGGCATCTCTATGCGCCGCGGCGCTCAGCACAAAACATTGATTCCGCCCACCTTTGAAAGTAGAGTGCCACGGAACGTCCCGTATTTTTGTTGACGCGCCTGCTTACGTCAACTAGCCCAAACAACCCGAAACGCTTCTCGAGGACGAAAGTCTTATTATGAGCACGCCTAATCAAACATACCCGTTCATCGCCAACATCAAGAATCGCCCTGAAGTTATCGCGCACCGCGGCGGCGATGGCGAATGGCCAGGCGAAACCATCGGCGCTTACGAAAACGCACGGAGCCTGGGTGTCGACGTCATCGAGATGGACATCTATCTCACCGGCGATCAGCAACTCGTTCTGATGCACGACCAAGCGGTTAAGAAAACAACCGATGGGAACGGCCCCGTCGAGTCATATACCTGCGATGAAATTCAGAAGTTGAACGCCGGCTACAAATGGTCGCGCGAGGGAGAGTTTCCTTACCAGAATCACCTGGCAGACCTCTCGCCGGAGCTGCAACGCAAACTTCGAGTGCCAAAGTTATCCGACGTATTGGAAGAATTTGGCGACCTGCGCATGATTATCGAGATGAAACCAGCGTTTGCTTCTCCGGCTGCGAAGCTGTGGGAGATGCTGCAGAAATACGACATGACCGATAAAGTGCTGGTCGCGTCGTTCTCTGATAGTTACATCGATGAATTTCGCGACTTGTCGCAGGGCGAAGTAGCGACCTCTCTCTCAATCGAAGAGTTCGGCGAGTTCGTGCTGGGATTCCACGGGTTCGAGGAACATTCGGTAAAGCCGTGCGTCATTGATGCGCCGTACTGGATGCTGACTGAACACCTCATCAACAAAATCAAAGAGCGCGGCTACAAGGTGCATGCCTGGACCGTAAATAATGCCGAGGAAATGGGGCGCATGAGAGACTTGGAAGTCGACGGAATCATCACCGATTATCCAAAGACTTTGCTGGACATTCTGGGACGGACGCCAAAGTAATTGGCGCTCAGGACGTCGGCTGTCAACCTTCATAGCTGCAATGCGGTGTAGTAAGCTGAATTGCGTTCGCCCTCTACCAAGATGAGCCTTAACGCCGGAACCCTTACATTTCAGGAGTTTGCGATGCGCGAACAATTGCCCCTCGCGACGATCCATGACGCCGTCCTCGACTTCCTGCGCGGCCGGAGCGATGTAGTTGTATTCGGCGCCCAGGCCGTCAATGCCTACGTTGACGAACCGCGCATGAGTCAGGACATCGATTTGCTTTGTACGCGCGCGACCGAACTCTCCGAAGAGTACGCCACTATCTAAGCGAACGTTTTCACATCGCCATTCGGGTGGGCGTGATCGGCGCGGGTAAAGGCTACCGCTTATTTCAGGTTCAAAAACCTCGCAACCGGCACTTGGTTGACGTGAGGACCGCAGAGTCACTTCCGCATGCAGAACGAATCGAAGATGTACTCGTAATTTCACCGCCAGAGTTGATCGCTCACAAAGTTATTTCTTATCACGCGCGCCGCGGCCAACCGAAATCAGGAACTGACTGGCGCGATTTAGCGATGCTGCTGTTAACGTTTCCGGAATTAAAGAAGGAAGACGGCGCTGTTATTGAAGCATTAAAATCACTCAGCGCAAATGATGAAGTGATTAAAACCTGGCGCGAGTTCGTGGCCGAGGACTTAAGAGAATCTACTGAAGATGGCGAGTTCGATTGAGCATTACTCATTCACCTTCAGCACCGCTAAGAATGCTTCCTGGGGAATATCCACGCGCCCGACTTTCTTCATGCGCTTCTTGCCTTCTTTCTGCTTTTCGAGCAGCTTCCGTTTGCGCGTGATATCGCCACCGTAACACTTCGCGATCACGTTTTTGCCCATCGCTTTCACGGTTTCGCGCGCGATGATTTTCGCTCCAATGGCCGCCTGGATTGGGACTTCAAAAAGCTGCCGCGGGATCAGTTCCTTCATCTTGGCTGCCAGAGCGCGTCCTTTTACCGCCGCAGTGTCGCGATGAAGAATCAGCGAGAGCGCATCGACGGGTTCACCCGATACCAAAATGTCGAGCTTCACCAAATCGCTTTCCCAATAACCGGCCAGATGATAGTCGAGCGAAGCATAGCCGCGCGAAGTTGACTTCAGGCGATCATAAAAATCGAGCACGATCTCGTTCAGCGGCAGTTCGTAGGTCAGCATCACTCGATTCGCCGTGATGTACTCAAAGCCTTTCTGCTCTCCTCGCTTTTCTTCCAGCAGCGCCAGGATGCCACCGATGTGTTCTTCCGGAGTCAGAATCGTCGCGCGGATTGCCGGCTCTTCAATCTTGGCCAGCCGGCCAGGCTCGGGCATTTTCGACGGCGAATCGATTTCCATGACCTTGCCGTCAGTGGTAGTCACTTTGTAGCGCACGCCCGGCGCCGTGGTGATCAGATCGAGATCGAATTCCCGCTCCAGTCGCTCCTGCACAATTTCCATGTGCAACAATCCGAGGAACCCACAGCGAAACCCAAAGCCCAGCGCGGTGGACGATTCAGGCTCGTAAAAGAACGAGGCGTCATTCAAACGGAGCTTGTCCATCGCATCGCGCAGTTCTTCGTATTGGTTTGTGTCGACAGGATAGAGTCCCGCAAAAACCATGGGCTTGATTTCCTGATAGCCGGGGAAAGGTTCAGTCGTCGGCCGCGCAGTTTCAGTGATCGTATCGCCGATTTGCACGTCGGCTACCGTCTTTATTGAAGCCGTGAGGAAGCCAACTTCGCCGACACCCAGTTGATCGATAGGCGTCGGTCGCGGGCGATTTACTCCCAGGGTATCCACCTGATAGTCGCGACCCGCGCTCATGAAACGAATCTTCATTCCAGGACGAATGACGCCGTCGATCACGCGAAACAGAACGATGACGCCGCGATACGAGTCGTACCATGAATCAAAAATCAGCGCCTTCAACGGCGCATCCACGTCGCCTTTCGGTGGCGGCACGTCGCGGACGATCGCCTCCAGCACTGCGGCCACCCCCACACCGGTTTTGGCGCTGGTCAGAATTGCGTTGTGAGTTTCCAGCCCGATGAAGTGCCGGATTTCTTCCATCGCGCGCTCGGGTTCTGCGCCGGGGAGATCGATCTTATTGATAACCGGAATCAGTTCGAGATTGTTTTCGATGGCGAGATAGGTATTCGCCAGTGTCTGGGCTTCCACTCCTTGTGAAGCATCAACGACCAGGAGCGCACCTTCGCAAGCTGACAAGGAACGCGAGACTTCGTACGAAAAATCGACGTGACCGGGAGTATCGATCAAATTGAGAAGGTACGTTTGTCGATCCTGAGCTTTGTAGTCCAGCCGCACTGCGTGCGCTTTGATGGTGATCCCGCGCTCGCGCTCGAGATCCATATCGTCGAGCACCTGTGCTTCCATCTCGCGTCCGGTCACAGCGCCCGTCAGCTCAAGCAGACGATCTGCCAGCGTGGATTTACCGTGATCAATATGCGCGATGATCGAGAAGTTGCGGATGCGCGACCTGTTCATGAACAGCCAACCATAACAAAACGGGTGCGATTTCGCACCCGTCGTAACTGGGAGCGCGGACGTCCTCGTCCGCACAGCGTGCGCAGCACGCTCAAGTCCCTGGCCAATCTCTTAAAAAAAGATTTTGCGCTCCGCGCTGACTGCGGACGAGGACGTCCGCGCTCCCGGCTTTAGACGTCTGCTACCGCGTTATCGATTTGCGCGCGCTGAAGTCGCCCGCTGTAATCCACGTAGACCGACTTCCATTCTGAAAAGATGTCGAGCACCTGCGTGCCCGCTTCGCGATGACCATTGCCGGTGGCCTTGGTTCCGCCAAACGGCAAGTGGACTTCCGCGCCAATCGTCGCAGAGTTGACGTAGAAAATTCCCGTGTACGTTTCATCCATTGCGTGGAAAGCGCGGTTCACATCCGAAGTATAAATCGCCGCCGACAGTCCATAGCGAACACCATTGGCGATTTCAATTGCTTCTTCCAGCGAGTTAGTGGGAATTACCGAAGTGACCGGGCCGAAGATTTCTTCCTGGGCGATGCGCATGTCCGGCGCGACGTCAGTGAACACCGTAGGCTCGATGTAGTAACCATGCGCGTAATCACCTTTAGTTAACTGGCGACCGCCGCCGGCGAGCGTGGCGCCGTCTTCATTCTGACCAATGTCGATGTAACTCAAAATCTTTTCCACCGCATCCTGGTTGATTACCGGCCCCACATCGATCCGGGAGTCTGCGCCGTTGCCGACCCGCATAGCTTTAGTGCGCTCGACCAATTTAGCGGCGAATTGCTTGTAGACTTTCTTGTGAACGATCAGACGGGACGAGGCGGTGCACCGTTGCCCGGAGGTGCCGAACGCGCCCCACACTGAACCTTCAATCGCGTTATCGATGTCGGCATCATCCATGATGATGATGGCGTTCTTGCCGCCCATCTCGAGTGAGCAGATAGCGTTGCGCTCGGCGCACGCGTAAGCGACTGTGCGGCCGGTTTCGGTCGAGCCGGTAAACGAAATCAGACGCAAGTCGCGATGGCCACTGATCGCCGCGCCCACTGTTTCACCGTAGCCCGTCACCAGGTTCACGACACCCGGCGGCACGCCGGCTGCTTCGCAAGCTTTGACCAGGTTGTAAGTTGAGAGCGGCGTGTCCTCGGCAGGTTTGATAACGACTGTGTTACCGCAGACCAGTGCCGGCATCAGCTTCCACGATGGTATGGCCATCGGAAAATTCCATGGCGTAATCAATCCGCACAGACCAACCGGTTGCCGCATGCAAGCCGCGAACTTGTTCGGCATTTCAGCCGGCGTGGTGAATCCGTGCAAGCGCCGGCCTTCACCCGCGGCGTAGTAAGTGCAGTCGATCGCTTCTTGCACATCGCCGCCGGCCTCTTTCAGGACCTTGCCCATCTCGCGGGTCATGTCGCGCGTGTATTTTTCTTTGTCGCGGATCAGGATTTCGCCCGCCCGAAAAAGAATTTCGGCGCGCTTCGGCGCGGGCGTGCGACGCCAGCCATCGAAGGCCTCTTTCGCGGCGGCTACCGCCTGATCGACGTCCGCGGCGGTTGATTGGGGAAAGCGACCAATCAAATCGCGCGTGTCAGCGGGATTTCGATTTTCGATCCATTCGCCGCTGCGGCTGGAAACCCAGCGGCCACCGATGAAATTTTGATAAGAGTTAGCGCGGGTGCGCGTAGAGTTCTTGGATGATTTCGCTCGTTTCGCGAGCGCCCTCTTTGATTGAGCCATAGAAGTTTCGAGTTTCGTGTTCCGAGTTTCGGGTTAATCAAACTTCAACGTGAAGTCAGAACCGCCTGCGGTAGCGGGCGGTTGATCTGCAGTTGGAGAGGGATAGTACAAGCGTTCAACCACCCGCTACCGCAGGCGGTTCTGACCGCGTTACCGAAACCCGAAACTATTCGTAAGTAAACTGAACAATTCGTTGCACGACCCGATCGGCGCGCCGATCGAAACGCGAAAGATTCAAAACGATCGCATCGCCCGGTTTCAGCGAATCAATCACCCGCTGAAACTCTGCCAGCGTCGTTACCGGCACGCGATTGATGCGTGTGACCACTTCGCCTGCGGTGACTTCGGCGGGACGCACATCAGCCGCCAGTCCGTTCGGATCTACATCCTTAATGTAAAGTCCCTTAACGCCGCTCAGGCGCTTGTCCGCGATCAACTGCGGAGTCAGCTCGCTCAAGGTCAATCCCAGCCGCGCGCTATTGCTCTTGGCTGTGTCCGGCTTGCTCTTCGGCGCGACTGTATCCTCTGCGGTGAAGTTCGGACGTTCTGACAGAGCGACGCTCACCGAATGTTTTTCCATCTTGCCATCAACATCGCGCAGGAAGGTCAGGCTCACTGTTTGACCGACAGACGTGCCGGCAACTTTAGCGATTAAATCCTGCGCGTCCTGCACCGGCTGTCCATTGAACTCCACGATGATGTCGTTGACGTGAAGTCCGGCTTTGACCGCGGGTGTTGGTTCTCCGTCCCGCTCCGCCTGAATGTCGGAAATGATTGCGCCCCGGGCATCAGGCAGCGAGTACACTCGGGCAAATTCGCTCTTGACTGAATCAAGCGTTACACCCAGGTAGCCGCGCTTGACCTTGCCGCTGGCGAGCAGTTGTTCATAGACATACTTGGCGTCGTTCGACGGTAGTGCGAAACCGATGCCGTTATAGTCACCATTCAAAGTCGCGATCTGCGAATTCACGCCGATCACTTCGCCGTGCATATTGACCAGCGGGCCGCCGCTGTTACCACGGTTGATGGCCGCATCAGTTTGGAGAAAACGTTGGAAGCTCGTGAATGCCTGCGAGTCCCGTTCCTTCTTTGAAATGATTCCCGCCGTCACAGTCTGATCCAGTCCAAACGGCGAACCAATGGCGAGCACCCAGTCGCCCACTTGAACTGCATTCGAGTCGCCGAACTTCATCACCGGCAACGCATGGTCAGCATCAATCTTAACCAGCGCGATGTCGGTTTCGCGATCGACGCCGACAACTGTGCCGCGATAGCGTTCGCCGCTTAGCAGGCTGACCGTGATGCGCGAGGCATCCTCGATTACATGATTGTTGGTAACGATGTAGCCCTTGGCATCGATGATGAAGCCACTGCCCACGCCGCGCATCGGACGCGGCGGTTGACGCCGGAACATGTCATAGAGCGGATTACTGGGTGTCTTATCGGTCTTGTCTTCATTGTCGGTTTCAGCGACGTCCGCACTCGCTTGCAGCGTATCGATATTCACCACGGCCGGTTCGACGTGCCGGGCAATCTCAACGAACGAGGCTGATAACGCGTCCGGACCACGCGCGGCAAGTTGCAGTTGATCCTGGGCCACGGCCGTTCGGCCCGCGAGAACTGCACCGATCCCGATGCCCATCACCATGCAAACCGCAGCCAGCGCCGCAATCCACACGCGCAACTTTCGCAGAATTGATTTCTCGGCATCAGTGGTTGGTTTAAGCGATTCGAACATAAGTCACCGCCTTGGAAACCTGACAGCGTTTAATCTAAGGAACAAGCCACTCTGGCTTTTGGTCCGGGGCTGATGCGGGCAGTATAGCCGAAACTGTCGGCCAAAAACTAGAACCAGACGGGTTCAAGGTCTTAACAAAATCTTCAAGACGCCGGTCTGGCTGGCGCGCTGCATCGCATGTACCCCGGATGACAGAGGAAACTGGTCGTCGACGAGGCTTTCAACGTCCACTGCGCCCGATTTAAGCAGTTCCAGAGCCGGCGCGAAACGGCCGCAACGTGAGCCGACCACGCTGATTTCATTGACGACCAGCGGCGCCGCATCGATTTCCGTCTTGTCGTGAAAGGTTGATTTCAGAACCAGGATGCCGCGCGGATGCAGCAGCCCGAGCGCCGTCGCAAATCCCGATGGCGAGCCGGAGGCTTCAACCGCCACGTCGAAGATTCCTCCTAACCTGGAGGCAGTGTCCGCAGTTGCTGTTTCGATCCCGCGCCGTTCGACGATGGCCAGCTTGTTTTGGTGTTTACCGATCAGCGTTACCTTGGCGCCAGTGGTGGCGATGACTTGCGCGCAGAGCAGTCCGAGTTTTCCGTCGCCGATTACCGCCACGCGCGTGTCTTCTGTGATCGAAACACGTTCGAGGATGCCGCAGGCAGCGGCCAGGGGCTCAGTAAAGACCGCGCGCTCATCTCTGATCTGATCAGGCACCGGCAGCAAATTTCTCAGCGGCAACTTCAGAAATTCTGCGTGCGCACCGTCGCGACCAACGATGCCGAGCACCGTGCGAGTAGGACAGTGCCGCGCATCACCTGAGCGGCAAAGTGCACATTGCCCGCATCCGGCGTTGATCTCACCCACAACGCGAGTGCGGGGCAGTAGCCCGCACGTGAGCCAGGGCTCACTTTCTTGAGCCCTCCCTGACGGTTGGGCTACTCCCTCGCTTGGATACACCTCTTCGATCACACCCACGAACTCGTGGCCGATCGTTCCTTCGAAACCAGCATAGCCGCGCGCGATCTCCAAATCCGTGTTGCAGATTCCCGACAACGTGACCCGCACCAGGGCCTCGCCGTCAGCTGTGGGCCTGGGAATATCTCTCACCGACAACCGGCGTTGTTCGTAACGTAGAGCTCTCATGTCACTCGGTCAGTGGTCAGTGATCAGTGGTCAGTGGCCAGTTGTTAGTAGCTTTTTCGGTTTCAACTGACCACTGACAACTAACTACTGACGCGTTAGAATTTCTTCGTTCGCTCGTAAGAATTCTCGTACGACAAATCGATAGCTTGATCGCGAGTGCTGATCGTCAGCGGCAGACGCCATTCGATCTCTTCACCGCTGTCGAGTTGCGCCGTTGCCCGTAACCACCAGTCGCCCCGGGTCAGCAGCGTGGACGCCGTGCCGTCGTTGGTAACCTCAGCCTTTAAAGGCAGCACGTCGTGCATTCGTCGCGCTAAAAAATCGTCGAAGCGCTTCGCCAGGCGCGGAGATTCGTCGAACTCGCGCCGCGCCGCTGCCAAATCAAAGTGATACAACTCGATGGGCGAATGCAGCGTGGCGTTGCGAATTGTATTGCGCACGACCACTCGAGTTCCCGACAGCGGCGCATTGTAGTCGCTGGTTATGCTGGCCGAATCCGCCGGCAGTCGTTGATAGATGTGATACCCGGCAGAGACCAGCCCCCCGAGTAACGCGAGCGCCAGCAGCACACGCGCGACCAGCATAAGAAACCCTGACGCCGGAAGATTTTCTTGCTCACTCGTCATCGTCGCAGTCGCCGCACGTAGTTAACCAGCTCGTCGATCTGATTTTCTTTCAGCGACTTCTTGAAGGCGGGCATTTTGCCGCGGCCGTTACTAATGGAATTGAACAGCCGCTCGTCGGTCACATCGTCCTGCCAGCCGGCATCCGCCAGGTCGCGCGCGTGCGTGCGCTTTCCCCAGGAAGTTTTTCCGCGGCCATCGCGGCCGTGACACTTGACGCATTTGGCATTGTAAATGGATCCCGCATCGCCAGCCGACGCCGACGCATTGGTCGTCACCAAACGAAATCCAAGTCCCAGGCACAGACAGAGGGTCCCGAGGACGATTGGACCAAGCAAGAGTTCCCGGTCTTTGTTCATTTGTTCCTCCGAATCTGACTAAGCACGCGCGATAGTTATAACTCCAATCGATTTAGTTTGTCGCAGATGTGTGGCCCCGACAAGTCGGGTTGAAAGCCGCGCTCAGGCGCGATAATCTCAACACCTCGTGATTACGATCCTGGACGACAAGCTGCGCGAAGAGTGCGGCGTCTTTGGCATCTATAGCCACCCCGATGCCGCGCGGCTGACCTATCTCGGACTGTACGCGTTGCAGCATCGCGGCCAGGAATCGTGCGGCATCGTTACGGCTGACGGCGCGCAACTGATCTTCGAACGCGCGATGGGCCACGTGCGCGATGCGTTCCGTGAAGACCAGCTCGATCGACTGTCGGGTCACAGTGCCATCGGACATGTGCGCTACTCAACCGCCGGTGAAGTCTCAATTCGCGAATGCCAGCCGTTCGTCGTTACCTGTCAGCACGGTCAGATCGCAGTTTGTCACAACGGCAACTTGCCGTTCGCCCGCGAAGAAAGAAAGAAACTGGAACAGGATGGCGCGATCTTCTCCTCGACGTCAGATACCGAAGTCGTCCTGCATGAAGTTGCCCGGTCGCGCGCGGCTAACGTGATCGATGCGATTCCGGAAGTGCTGCGCGAAACGGAAGGCGCCTTCTCGATGTTGTTCCTGACGCCGAAAGAGTTAATCGCGATTCGGGATCCCCGCGGGTTTCGGCCTTTGGCGCTGGGACGTCTGGATGATTGTTGGGTCATTGCTTCTGAGACTTGTGCATTCGATTTGATCGATGCGAAGTACGTGCGCGACGTCGAACCGGGCGAGATGATCGTCATCAACGAAGAGGGCTTGCGCTCGTCGCATCCGCTGCGACCGGAAAAACACTCGATGTGCATTTTCGAGCACGTCTACTTTTCGCGGCCGGATTCGATCATTTTTGGACAGTCAGTGAATCGTTCGCGCCACAAGATGGGCCAGCGCCTGGCCATCGAGCAACCCGCGGATGCTGACATCGTCGTGCCGGTTCCGGATTCCGGCGTGGCCGCCGCCATCGGATATTCGGCGGAGAGCGGCCTGCCATTCCGGTTGGGGCTGGTGCGCAATCACTACGTGGGCCGCACCTTTATCGAACCCAAGCAGTCAATTCGCAGCTTTGGCGTGCGCATCAAACTAAATCCCGTCCGCCATCTGATCGAGGACAAGCGGATTGTCTTGATTGACGATTCGATTGTGCGCGGCACGACTTCCCAAAAAATTGTGCGCATGGTGCGCGAAGCCGGCGCCAAAGAGATTCATGTGCGCATTTCGTGTCCGCCGACCATCAGCCCCTGCTATTACGGCGTGGACACACCCAACAAGGCTGAGTTGATTGCGGCAAACTATTCGGTTGAAGGCATCCGCGATTTCATCGGCGCCGATTCACTGGGTTATCTGTCGCTTGAAGGCATGCTGGGCTCAACGGGACTGAACCCGGACGAATCTTGCGTCGCCTGCTGGAACGAAAAGTATCCGACGCGCATCACGCGCGAAGCCGAGACGATGCATTCGCGCGACGAAGTCGCCCGGCGAATGGCCGTCGAGATCTGATTGGGCTACGAGCACCAACACCATGAAGCCGCAGAGAACATCGAACGGCATCAATTCAAGTATGGCTCTGCTGCTGGCTGCGTCGGCAGTAATCGCGTGCAGTTTGCTGAAAGATTACAAGCCGCGCGAATTCGATTCCGCGAAATGGAAAAGCGGAAATCACACCGTTCGCGGCACCATGTACTTCGACTTGTTTCAGAAACATACGCTGACGAACAAGACGCGAGACGACGTGCTGCAACTGCTGGGACCGCCCGACAAGAAAGTGACGATCGAAGGCCGGGAAGTATGGCTATATCGGATCGACGTCCAAGGCGAATGGGATCGTCCAGTCTTCCCGGTATCGTTTGAGCCGGGCGGCAAGACTTTCGCCGGCATGGCCAAAAACGGCACGATGCATATGATTAACGAAGAATCCGAAGCACGTTAGCCGTACATCAAGACACTTCGAACTAGTAATCAAGAAAAATCATGACTGAAAGAATCTTCAACTTTAGCGCCGGCCCGGCGGTAATTCCGGTTCCGGTTTTGGAGCAGGCACGCGACGAGATGTTGTCGCTGCCGGGCGTGGGCATGTCGGTGATGGAGATCAGCCATCGCTCGAAAACTTTCGACGAGATTATTAACGGAGCAGAATCCGGACTGCGCGAGCTGCTGGGCGTTCCGAAAGACTACGTCGTGCTCTTCTTGCAAGGCGGCGCCAGTTTGCAATTCACGATGGTGCCGATGAATTTTCTCTCCCTCGACGGGTCAGCCGATTACATTGTCACCGGCAGTTGGGGCAAGAAGGCCGTCAAGGAGGCCACGATCTTCGGTAATGTCGATATGGCCGCGAACATGGCCGACGGCGGCTTCACGCGCGTGCCGAACCAGGATGAGCTGCAACTGAATCCATCGGCAGCGTACGTGCACATGACTTCGAACGAGACGATCGAAGGTGTCGAATTCAAAACCGAGCCCGCAGTGGGCGATGTGCCGCTGGTAGCTGACATGTCTTCGAATATTCTTTCGAAACCGATTCCCATTGAGAAATACGGCATCATCTATGCGGGCGCGCAAAAGAATATGGGCCCGAGCGGCGTCACCGTCGTGATCATGCGCGAAGATCTGCTGCCGCGAGTGCGTCAGGGCGTCTCGACCATGCTTGATTACAACACGCACGCCAAGAACAAGTCGCTCTACAACACGCCGAACACGTGGGGGATTTACATCCTTAATCTGGTTTGCAAATGGCTGAAGGACAAAGGCGGCCTGGAGGGAATGCAGGCTGAGAATGAAGCGAAAGCGAAACTGATTTACGACGCGATCGACGCGACCGATTTCTATCGGGGACATGCCGACGCAGATGCACGCTCAGCGATGAACGTTACGTTTCGCCTGCCTTCCGAAGATCTGGAAAAGAAATTCGCGAGTGAAGCGACGGCGGCAAAACTCGACGGATTGAAAGGCCATCGCAGCGTCGGCGGCATTCGCGCATCAATCTATAACGCGTTTCCGAAAGAAGGTTGTGAAGCGCTGGTTGCGTTCATGAAGGAGTTCGAGCGGCAGAATGGGTGAGAACATTGCCGATTTTTAATTTGCGATTGCCGATTTGAAAATCACTCTTCGGCCCTAGTCGGCTGGAAGTACTGCTCAACGAGCCATCGAAGATGGCGGCAGAATGTAGCCCCGGGCGTAAGCCCGGGGTTACGATTCCAGAAAGACGATAGAGCCCGCGAAGAGGGCGACAGATATGAAGAAGACAATCCAAGACCGGAATAGCAAGTCGGACATGCTTCCGCACTATGATTTCGATTATGCGAAGGCCAAACCTAATCGTTTCGCGGGCAAATTGCGCGTCAGAGGCGGCGAAACACGTCAACCAAATCAGAGGATCGGATCGGTTAGTAATTCTCAAGTGGGAGCAGACTTCGAGTTAGTGGCACTAAAGCATTTCGCGAAGCACGGCGTGAAGTTGACACGTAACTTCCCTGTTGACGTGGGAATATCTCACAAGAAAAGGCATTGCTTCGATCTTGGTTCAGCAGACCCAAGAATTATTGTCGAATGTAAGTCCCATAAGTGGACGGCAGGCTCTAACGTTCCAAGCGCGAAAATGACGGTTTGGAATGAAGCGATGTATTACTTTCATCTCGCACCAAAGAGCTACCGAAAGATTCTTTTCGTGCTTCACGACCGAAGGAGCAAAGAGGGAGAAAGTCTATTGAATTACTACAAGAGGACCTACTCTCATATGATTCCCAAAGGAGTTGAATTCCTTGAGTGGGATGAAGCCACTGGAGACATAGTTAAAATATGAAGGGATTGAAATCCGTACCCCTGATCGTGCTTCCATTGCTTTCGTTTGCTGTGTTCTCGAACAACGCACCGAATTCGCATCCCGACCTAGCTCTGCCGCAAGAGAAGCATCTCCGCAACGTCAAGCAACTGACTTTCGGCGGCGAGAATGCCGAGGCTTATTTCTCCAGCGACGGCAAGAAGTTAATCTTTCAATCGACGCGCGCTGGGCGCGAGTGCGATCAGATTTACACGATGAATATCGACGGGTCGGACGTGAAGATGATTTCCACCGGCGATGGACGCACGACGTGTTCGTATTTCTTTCCGGGCGACAAAAAGATTCTCTATTCATCGACGCACTTGGGTGGCAAGCAATGTCCGCCGCGGCCGGATTTTTCACAAGGCTACGTCTGGGCGGTCTATGATACGTTCGATATTTTCACCGCGAACAGGGACGGATCTAACCTGAAGCAACTCACCACCGCTCCAGGGTACGACGCAGAGACAACGATCAATCGCAGCGGCAAGCTCGTCTTCACCTCCAAGCGCGACGGTGACCTGGACATTTACACCATGGATGCAAACGGTCGCAACGTGAAGCGCCTCACAAACGAACTCGGTTACGACGGCGGGCCGTTCTGGTCGTATGACGGCAAACAGATCGTCTATCGCGCGTATCATCCGCAAAGCGAGAAAGAGAAATCGGACTACATAGCGCTGCTCAAACAGAATTTGATTCGGCCGACGGTGCTGGATATTTGGGTGATGAATTCGGACGGATCGAACAAGCGACAGGTGACGCATCTGAACAAAGCGAGCTTTGCCCCGTACTTTTTCCCTGACGGCAAGCGCATCATCTTTGCGTCGAACCAGGCCGATCCGAAAGGACGAGACTTTGATCTCTACCAGATTAACGTCGATGGTAGCGCGCTGGAGCGCATCACTTACAACGACACTTTCGATGGCTTTCCGATGTTCTCGCTGGATGGCAAGAAGCTTGTGTTCGCGTCCAATCGCAACGGGGCCAAGCCGGGTGAGACAAATATTTTCATCGCCGACTGGATTGAGTAGGAGCGCGGGAATCTTGCCCGCAAGTTGTTTGTTTTCGTTTAGAGCGCACTCGTGCGCGCGGCGGGACAAGTCCCGCTTCTAAACGTTTGGTGTAGTGAGAGGTACTCATGATTCGAAAACTCGTTAATGCCGCATTAGTTCTCTCCGTGGCGCTGTCGATCACGTCATTCGCGCAGCAGCCTTCGCAAACCAGCGTCGATCGACTGCGCAATACCATCATGTATCTGGCATCAGACGCGCTGGAGGGCCGCCGAACCGGCACGCAGGGCGCAAACGATGCGGCCCATTACATTGCCGCCGAATTCAACATGCTGGGGCTGCGACCCGGAATGGCCGGGGGCGGTCGGACGCGTGGTGAGAATCGGGCGCGTTACCTGCAACCATTTCCGTACGTCTCAAACGTTGAGTTGGGAAAGAACAATTTGTTGTTCGTGAATCGGGGCCGAGCGGATGACACCATGCAGTTCAAGGCCGGCGAAGATTGGTTGCCCTTGGGGTTCTCTTCAAACGGCGAGATTAAGAGCGCGGAAGTAGTATTCGCCGGCTACGGTATTTCATCTTCTGAATTGAAGTACGACGATTACGCGGTGTCGGCCGCGAAGGGTCGCGTCGCGATCGTTTTCGCCGGCACGCCTGACGGCGACAATCCGCATGGACAATTTGTCCAAGCCGGACAAGTCCGCTTTAAAGCCGCGGCAGCACGCGCAGCCGGGGCTCGCGCTTTGTTGATTGTGTCGAGCCAGGAGAGCCTGAAAGACGAGCGCCTGGCGAGCTTGTCATATGACAATGCCGGCGAAGCAGGAATTCCGGTCGCAGTAATTTCGCGCAAACTGGCTGAAAGAATCCTAACTCAGGGCACCCTGGCTGAATATCAATCCGCCGCGGATGTCAGAGCGATAGACAAGTCAGCCGGCTCGGGCGCAAATACCGCGGTCATTCAGATTCCGCGCGCCATGGCGCTCAGGGCCGCCATGAATTCTCCGAGCCTTAGTCTTACGACCGATGTCGCACGCCGCGAGTCTCCATCCTACAACGTGGTCGGCATTCTGCCCGGCAGCGACCTGAAACTAAAGAACGAAGCGATCGTGATCGGCGCGCACTACGATCATCTCGGACTTGGCGGCGAAGGAAGCCTCGCGCCGCGCGAAGGCGACATTCATCACGGCGCGGACGACAACGCTTCGGGAACCGCGGGCATGCTGGAGCTCGCGCACATTTTCTCGACACAGAGGCCGCGCCGCACGATCGTCTTTGTCGCCTTCAGCGGTGAAGAAGAAGGACTGATTGGATCGAACTACTACGTCAATCATCCAGTGGTGCCGCTCGCGAACACCGTGGCAATGATCAATATGGATATGATTGGACGTTTGAAGGATCAGAAACTGATCATCGGGGGGATGGGCACCGCGCAGGAATGGAAGGACGAAATCAAACGCACTCAAGATTTGTTCACGACAACCCAGACAATGCCGGCGGCCGCCGGAAACCACGCGAGCAGCGCGAGCGCTTCGCCATTTGCACTGACGCTCAACGAAGATGGCTACGGCCCCAGCGACCATTCTTCGTTCTATTCAAAGCAGATTCCGGTGCTTTTCTTCTGGACTGGCACGCACAACGATTATCACAAGCCTTCGGACACCGCGGAGAAGATTAACTACCAGGGTGAAGCGCGCATTCTCTCGTTTGTCGCGAACATCATTCGCGACATCGACAAATCCGACAAGCGGCCGACCTACAGCGTCGCGAAGAGTGAATCGCAAGGGCGCTCGACGGGGTTCCGCGTCTACCTCGGCACGATTCCGAACTATGCGGATTCAAATGATGGATTGTTGCTGGATGGCGTGCGCGACGATTCACCGGCGGCGAAAGCCGGCATCAAGGCCGGTGACAAGATCGTGAAGTTGGCGGGCCGTGATGTGAAAAATGTTTACGACTACACTTACGCGCTGGGCGAGATGAAAGCGGGCGAGGAATATGAAGTCGAGTTGATGCGCGCGGGTCAACGGATCACGTTGAAGATCAAGCCGGAAGCCAGGAAGTAATCAGAACCACCTGCGGTAGCGGGTGGTTTAGGCGCGGAACCGAAAAGGCACTAGTCGAGCGGGAATACCGCTTTCGATTAGTGCCTTTAATCTTGGATCAACCACCCGCCACCGCAGGTGGTTCTGAAATCATTACCAGCGTGGTTCGCGATCGTTGCGGCTCGGTCTACGATCGCGATCACGATCGCGTCCGCCCCGACCACCACCGCCGCCACCACCATAACCGCCACCGCCGCCGCCGCCGCCGTAACCACCACGGCCACCGCCGCCGCCGCCGCCATAACCGCCACCGCCGCCGCGATCAGTGCGCGGGCGCGCTTCATTCACCGTCAAATTTCGGCCATTGAAATCTTTGCCGTTGAACTGCTCGATCGCCGCCGCTGCTTCTTCCGGCGAAGTCATCTCGACGAAACCGAAGCCGCGCGAACGACCGGTCATGCGGTCTTCGACGACCTGGGCCGATTCCACATTGCCCGCCTGCGCGAAGTGATCGCGCAAATCGTCGCTAGTCGTTTGGAAAGGGAGATTTCCTACGTAAAGTTTTGTAGCCATTTCTTGTTCTGTCCTTTGATGCTAATGGAGGCGCGGGATTCAGTCACTGAACAAAGGCAGGATGCCTGACTTTCTTTCGGCGAAGTGCGACGTCCCGATGCTCTAACCTAAAAGTGAGAGCGGCTCCTTACGTTGACAACTAACCTCACTCTCTCTTCAGCCGAACACGTCGCTTCGCAGCACGGACAGGCGCCTCGCCGTCGAGGCGCGAGAGCAGGAATTAACGCGGAAAGTATGCGCGGGACGCTCCGGAAGTGCAAGCTATCCCGCGCGTTCAGATACCACCAGCGCCGGCGCCAAATCCGCCGGGCCGGTGGCAATAAAAAGCTGGATTACGGAGCTGACGACCCTAGACCACTTGAGCGATCGTGCCTGAGTCCAATCACAGCGATCGTCACGACTGCCGCGATAATGCCCAGCGCGATCCATGTGCCCCTGCTGCCGCCACCGCCACTGTCGCTGTCGGTGTCGTCCGGGGCCATGCCCGGGCGCGGCGGCGCTTTGAAAAGGTCGCGACCTGCTGTCTTGGCATTCATGAAACTGTGACTCGACGTGGCTCGCGAGGCGATCTCATTCCGCGAAAAGATGCGGTTGAAATCGACCTTGGAACCCGGCGCGAGCTTGAGCTTTTCCGAGGCGACTGCCGTCGTTGCCACCTTGGCATTCGTCACATTGTCCGCGCTCGCCACATCAGCAGTTGATTCAGTTGTGACCGGAGCGTCGGCTTTCTTTGGATCCGTCGAAGCTTTTGGTGCGCCCATCACGTAGACGTTCACGATCGCGACTACGAGGATCACGGTTAAAAGTTGAAAGACCTTTGAAAATCTCGCCATGTCTTTTTTGTTTTCCTCCTCCGTGTTACTGCGTAAAGAAATCACCTAAGTCCAAGTTTCTATTGCGTTTGAATTGGTCAGGAGTCTAACTCTCTCAGTTATGGTGGTCAACAACTTTCGCGAAAAGCCACAGAAAAACAGCACTTTCAGAAGCGCCGGCGCCGGCGCTCGCGTCGCTGGACCGCATGACGGAACAACTGCGGAGCGTCAATAATAATCATGCGCTCACCGCCGTAAGTGACTGTCCCCAAAGCTGCCGGCGCATCCGTATAGTCCACAAGATTCAGTGCTTCGATGTCTTCGGCAGAGATCGTGATAGTGTCGCGGCAGCTTTCCGCGACCAGGCCAAGCTGCTCATCGCCGCGCAACACCAGCACAAACGGGAGGATGGGTGTCCATTGTGTTTCCGAGCCTTTCAGAATCGCGCCCACATCCAGCACCGTCAACATATGTCCGCGCACACAGACAACTCCGACGACGGCGGCGGGCGCCCTGGGTAGCCGGGCGAGCGGGCGGGCCTCAGCCGTGGCATCAATCTGATCGGTAAACACGGCGAAGGTTTGATCCCCGATGGTGAAGGGGAGCAGATCGTGAAGTTCAGCGGCGTCTGACGGATCCAGCGAGTCCGGGGGTTGGTCAGACGTGGTTGGTTCCATCATTGAGGGAAGAAGTAACGGTAATCATCAGAATAAAAACATGCGACCAGCGGTACGGTCAATGATTTTGCGTGGGCGCTCCGACCGACAGTTCGGGAAAGATTTCGCCGTGTGGTACAGTCGCGGAAAACCGAAAGGAACCGCCTTGCATGGACGAGTTCGATCAATATCGCGCGGCCATGAACGAGAAGCTGCTGGGCAGCGACCATCTCGGCATCAAAAGATTTTTCGCGCTCGATACGCAGGCCTACGAGGACGGCGCCCTCGACAAGAAAACGAAAGAGTTGATGGGATTGACGGCCTCGATCGTGTTGCGCTGTGACGACTGCATCACCTATCACATCAAACAATGCGCCGCTTGCGGCGTGTCTCGTGAACAATTCATGGACGCGTTTAATGTTGCGCTGGTGGTAGGCGGCTCGATAACAATTCCGCATCTAAGGAGAGCAGTAGATCGCCTCGATCAGATCCTGCAAGGATAGATGGACTACAGAAGACACGGACAGCTAAGAGCAAAGCGCGAAGAGCCAAGAGTGAAGGATGAATCCGTTCGTCGCATCATCCGACTCTTAGCTCTTTGCCCTTTGCTCTTTGCCGTGCCTTTGTGGTTATTTTTTTCGTCTTCATCGAAAGGTTTCGAAATGCCCGTACAAGAACGCGCCAGGATCCGGGCCCCCGAATTGACGGGAGGCCGCGGATGGCTGAACACGGACAAGCCGCTTTCGCTCGCCGCCTTGAAAGGGAAAGTGGTGCTGCTGGATTTTTGGACTTATGGGTGCATTAACTGCATGCATATCATCCCCGATCTGAAGAAGCTCGAAAAGAAATATCCAAATGAGTTGGTTGTCATCGGCGTTCACTCAGCCAAGTTCGAGAACGAAAAAGATACCGAAAATATTCGGCACATTATTCTGCGCTATGAGATCGAGCATCCGATCGTCAACGACGCGGATTTCAACATTTGGCGCGCTTACGCAGTGGATGCCTGGCCGACGCGGTACTTGATCGATCCAGCCGGATACATCATTGGAAAGCTGTCGGGAGAAGGCGGCTACGCGGCCCTCGATAAAGCCATTTCAGACTCAATCGCCGAGTTTCGTCAGCGCGGTGAATTAAATGAAGCGCCGCTCAAGCTGGTGCTGGAGAAAGCGAAAGTCGGCGACTTGCCGCTGGCTTTTCCGGGCAAAGTTCTCGCCGACGAGAAAAACGATCGCCTTTTCATTGCCGATTCCGATCACAATCGCATCGTGATCACCAGGCTCGACGGAACGTTAGTTGACGTGATTGGCAATGGTCAGCATGGAATGTCCAGCGGGCCCTTTGCCGAGGCAACTTTCTCTCGTCCCCAAGGCATGGCGCTCGACGGCGAGAAGCTTTACGTTGCTGATACTGAAAATCACTTAATCCGCCAGATCAATCTGGGAGCTAGAACCGTGGAAACCATCGCGGGAACCGGCGTGCAATCGCACGGGTACGGCGAAGCAGGTTCAGCGATGAAAATCGCCTTGAATTCGCCGTGGGATCTCCAACTCGTAGGTCGCACGCTGTACATTGCGATGGCGGGCCCACATCAAATTTGGCAACTCGATCTCGATAAGCAGGAAGTTTCGACCTATGCCGGCTCAGGTCGCGAAGCGCGCCTCGACGGCGGCCGCGACGAAGCGGCGTTTGCCCAACCGTCCGCGTTAGCCAGCGACGGCAAGACTTTGTTCGTGTCTGACGCGGAAGCCAACATCATTCGGGCAATCGATCTCGCCGCCGGCAACGTGCGCACCCTTGTCGGTGGCGACTTGTTCGATTTCGGCGACCAGGATGGACACGGCAATGACGTGCGCCTGCAACACCCGCTGGGGCTGGCACGATGGAACGATAAGCTGCTGGTCGCTGATACTTATAATCACAAAATCAAGCTGCTCGATCCCGCCAAGCGGACCGTCTCGTCATTCGCTGGAACCGGCAAACCGGGACAAGCCGATGGCGGGGCGCCCTCGTTTTACGAGCCCGGCGGACTGACGATCGCCGGCGACAGGCTCTACGTTGCCGACACGAATAATCACGCTGTTCGCGTGCTTGATTTGAAAACTAAAGCGACGAAGACGCTCGCGATTAAAGGTCTGCAGCCACCTCAGCTCAACCAAACAGCATCCGCTGACAATTCGATTAATCAGGAAGAGATCAAGTTGCCGCTGCAAAAGATCCGCAGCGGCGACGGTTCGATCCTGTTGAATTTGCAGTTGCCCTCAGGCTATCACCTGAATCCGGCCGCGCCGCACCGTTACAGCGTCTCGGTTGCGGAAGGATCGCAATTGATTTCAATCGACCCGAACAACGCCCGGCGCACGCTGAAAAACATTCAACTTCCGGTGCAGATCCCGATTCATACGACGGGCCCGGGCACTGCGCAACTGAACGCGACTTTTACCTTTGTTTATTGCCGCGAGGACAATACCGGCGTGTGTCGCATCAAGACTCTGCAGTGGCAAGCACCAATTGAAGTGATCGCCGGCGGCGGCGGGGCGGCCCAAATAACCCTCACTGCAAAGATCGCGGCAGATTAGCCGCGGCCACGAAACTCACTTTTGTGTGGCAAACGTGATTAGGGTCACTTGATGCGCACTGCTCGCTTGCCCACCCCTTCCCCCGCTTGTAATATCCTGCTTTCCTATTCATACAACTCAAACAGAAGGAGTCACGACTGTGGCTGACAAACCATTTCTCACTGACATCAAAACGTTGCGCGAGCGCGCACGCAAACATATCGAAAACGGCGCGGTGACCGAGGGTTACACGGCAGATCGCGATACTGTGATCAAATTGCTGAACGAAGCTTTGGCCACGGAACTTGTCTGCGTGCTGCGCTACAAGCGGCATTACTTCATGGCGAACGGCATTCATGCCGACAGCGTGGCTGCGGAATTTTTGGAGCATGCGACTGACGAGCAAGGTCACGCCGATCAAATTGCCGCGCGCATCGTGCAACTCGGTGGCGCGCCAAATTTCAATCCCGAAGGCTTGCTGACGCGCAGTCACGCCGAATACGTCGAAGGCGAAACGCTGACCGACATGATCAAGGAAGACCTGGTGGCGGAACGCATTGCGATTGACAGCTATCGCGACATGGTTCGCTACTTCGGCAACGACGACCCAACTACGCGACGCATGATTGAAGGCATTCTCGCAGTCGAAGAAGAACATGCGGACGATTTGGTAAGCCTGCTGGGTGAACTGAAGTAACATTTGGAGTGCGCCGGCTTGACGGCGCTTTTTCTTTGCGTCACTTTGCGCCTTGGCGTCTTGGCGTGAAAAAGAAGTTCACGCAAAGTCGCCAAGACGCAAAGAAACGCAAAGCGGTGTCAAGCCACCGCACTCCAAATTGTCCGACAATCCACCAACCTACACTGGCCGTCCGAGCATCTGCCGAAACTGTGGCGCATTAATTGGCGCAGGCGAGACCGGCTGTCATGTTTGCGGCGCGCCCCTACAGCCGACCGTCCAGGCGATTCCTTTGCGCGAGCGCTATGCAATCGGATACGCGCGCGCCATTCTCGCGCGGCCGTATATCTTCACCATCGTTTTTTTGATCGCGAATTTCTTTGTGTTCCTGTTGATGTGGCAACAGAACGGAATGTCCTCGACCGCATTGTGGGGCGCATTCGATCAGAACGTACTGCTGGCTTTCGGCGCGAAAACGAATTACGCGATTCATTACGATCACGAGTGGTGGCGTTTTGTAACGCCGGTTTTTATCCACGTCAACCTGCCGCACTTGCTAATCAATATGTACAGCCTTTGGGTGCTCGGGCCCTGGGTGGAAAAGTTGTATGGCTCTGCCAGATTTGTGTTGTTCTGGATCGTCACCGGCGTCGCCGGAGTGATGGCGAGTTATCTGACGGTGATTCCCGGTGCGCGACCCGGATTGATTGGCAGCTTTCTCATCAAGTCAGCGGATGAACCGTCGGCGGGCGCGTCAGGTGCGCTATTCGGACTGGTGGGAGTGCTCTTCGTCTTTGGTCTGAAGTATCGGCGCGAGCTGCCCGAAGGTTTCAAGCGCGCGTTCGGCACGGGCATGTTGCCGGTGATTCTGTTGAATCTGGCGATTGGATTTCTCGGGCGCGGCATCATCGATAATGCCGCGCATATGGGTGGTCTGCTTTCAGGCGCGGCGCTCTCAGCAGTTATCAGTTACAAACGTCCGGGCCAATCGACGAGCGTGACCATTGCCTGGCGCATCGCGCAAATCGCAGCTCTGCTGTTGGTGTTGATATCGTTCTTTCTTGTCTGGAAGCATTATGAATAGGGTTACAGAACCGCGAGCAGTAGCGAGCGGGTGCAAAAAGACACTCCGATTCACAGTTGAGTTTGTGATCCGCTCACTATCGTTCGGGGTTCTGTAACAATCTCTTAGGAGGCATCATGGAAATCAAAAAAGTTGGCGTGCTGGGTTGCGGTCTGATGGGCTCAGGCATCGCCCAAACCGCGGCGATGGCTGGTTATGAAACGATCGTGCGCGAAGTCTCCGACGATTTGATCGCGAAAGGATTTGCCGGCATCGAGAAGTCGCTCGCCAAGTTTGCCGAGAAAGGCACTCTCAAAGACCCGGCCGAACAGGTGCGCGCCCGGCTGCGTGGGACGACCAGGTTTGAAGACATGTCGGACTGCGACATCATCATCGAAGCGATTGTTGAGAACCTCGACACAAAGCGCGAGACCTATCTGCGGCTCGATGACCTCTGCAAACCTGAAACCATCTTTGCGTCGAACACTTCTTCGTTGTCGATCACGCAAATGATGTCCGTGACTTCGGGGCAACGGCAACAACGCTTCATCGGCATGCACTTTTTCAATCCGGTTCCAATCATGAAACTGGTGGAGGTCATCCGCACGATTCTGACGGACGCCGGCGTCTATGAAGATGCCGTGGCCTTCGCCGGCAATCTGGGCAAAGTTCCCGTGCGCACCGGCGATCGCACGGGGTTCATCGTGAATCGCCTGCTGGTTCCTTACATGCTGGATGCGATTCGCGCCTTGGAAGAAGGGGTCGCCACCATCGTCGATATCGACAACGCAATGAAGCTGGGATGCGGCTATCCGATGGGGCCTTTGACGCTGGGAGATTTCGTCGGCCTCGACACGACTTACTACATCTCAGAAATCATGTTCAATGAATTTCGCGAGAGGCGTTTTTCCTCGCCGCCGCTCTTGAAGCGGATGGTGATGGCCGGATTGTACGGACGTAAGTCAGGGCGTGGATTTTACGACTATACCGATCCCAAAAATCCGGTGCCGATGAATCTGGTGTGAAGAATTAGCCGCGGATGAACGCAGATAGACGCGGATAAAACAAACGCAAGACACTAAGCCACGAAAAGGCACAAGAAGCACAAGAAGCAGGAACGGTGTGAGGAGTTCATTTGCGCGTTTTCTGCTTTTTCGGGCTTGCTCTGTCTTGTCTTTATCCGCGTCTATTTGCGTTTATCCGCGGCTAAATTATTTTGCCTGCGCCATGAAATCTTTGGTGCGCGGATCGCTGGGTGAATTTAGAAGTTGTTCGGCTGGTCCTTGCTCCACGATTTCGCCCTGTTCCATGTAAAGCAGATCGTCGGCGAGTCCCTCGAGAAAACCGATCGAGTGCGAAACGATCACCATGGTGTGTCCACGCTCAACGAATCCCCGCAGCAGCGAACGCAAGCCGGCGCTACGTTTGGGATCGAGCGCGCTGGTAGGTTCGTCAAACATCAGGAGTTCCGGATGCATCGCCAGCGCCCGCGCGATCGCGACACGTTGTTGCTCGCCGCCGGAAAGCGTTTCGGGATATCGGCGCGCTTTCTCTTTCAGACCTACCGATTCCAGTAACTGGTACGCCTCGTCCTCAGCTTGTTTGCGCGGCACGTGTTGCACATGCGTGGGCGCCTCGATGATGTTGCCGAGCACGGTCAGATGAGGAAACAGATAAAGATGCTGAAAGACTGTTCCCACTTTTCGCCGCAGGTCAGTCACGCGGCGCGCGTATTCATTTTTTGGCAGAGATGATTCCAGCCGCACATCCGCGCACTCGATAGCGCCGCCATCAATCTGCTCGAGTCCGTTCAGACAACGGAGCAGCGTCGTCTTGCCGCTGCCGGACGCGCCAATGATTCCCAGGACAGTCTGCGGTTGCACTGCGAAAGTGACGCCACGCAGGATGCGCGTGCTGTTAGCGTTCTTGATGAGATTGGTTACGCGAATCATCTGTCTTTCTCTCCCTCTCCCTTTGGGAGAGGGCTGGGGTGAGGGCGGTGTTATTGCCGATTTTTGATTGCCGATTGCCGATTCAAATCTACCTAAGTGGAAATCCAGCTTAACTTTCGCAATCAATCAAAAATCAAAAATTGGCAATTGGCGATGTTGATCCACTCTCACAGAGGGAGAGGGAATTAATTCTTCAAACTACTTCGCTCTCCACCGCTTCAATCGCCTCTCGTCTTTGCAATTTGCGCTCGAGCCTGCGCGCCAAGTGCGCCATCGGTAGACTCATCATCAAATAAAATATCGAGACAGCCACGCCCAGCAACAAGAATTGGCCGGACGCGTTCGCGAGTTCGCGATAAGCGGTAGCCAATTCCCAAACTGAAATCGCGTAAGCGACTGAGGTGTCTTTGAACAAGGAAACGAAATCGTTTGTCATCGGCGGCAGCGCGATGCGAAAGGCCTGCGGCAGAATAATGCGGCGGAACGCGAGCACCGGGCTCATGCCGAGCAAGTACGACGCTTCCCATTGTCCGCGCGGAATTGCTTCCAGCGCCGCGCGATAAACCTGCGATTCGTACGCGGCGTAATTTAAGCCGAGGCCGATCAAGGCGGTCAGCCAACCGGGCATCGCTAATCCAATCGTTGGCAAACCGAAATAGAGAAACAGCAACTGCACCAGCACGGGCGTGCCGCGAAAAAACTCAACGTAGATGGTGCAGAGCCATTGCACCGGGCGCGGCCCTTTCCATTGCCCAATCGCCAGCGGCATGCCCAGCACCACCGCGATCGCCATTGAGCCGAACGCGACCAGCACAGTGACAACTGCCGCTCTGGTCAGACGCCAAATCGCTTCACGCCAATTGAAACTGATCGAAGTAATGTCATAACCGCCGGTGTTGGTCGGCGGGGTAGGTTGACACGTCTGGTGCGCCGTCTGCAATTCAAGTTGGGCATCGTTCCACAGCCCCCACTTGCGCAGGATCCGTTCGAACGTGCCGTCGTTGAGGAGCTTGTCGATTGCGGCATCAACTTCCGCTTTCAGCGCATCGTCGCCTTTGCGCAAGCCGACGTTGTAAGTGCCGCGAAAGAAAGGTTCGCACGCGCGCTTCACCTTTGGATCCTTGCTGACGTAGAAGACTTCCGCCGGCACATCCATGATGACGGCGTCGATGCGTTTCAGTTTGAGGTCGCTATAGGCAGTCAGCGGTTCGGCGTAATTCTTAAAAGGAATGCCTTCCTTTTGCAGTAAACGCGATGCGGCCGTGTTGCCGAGGGTGCCGACGACGCGCTGCTTGCAATCTTCCAGAGAGTGAATCGCTTGCTCGTCGCTGCGCACAGTGAGCGCGAGTTGAAAAATGTAGTAGGGCTTGCTGAAGAGAATTTGCTTTTGACGATCGGCTGTCGGTTCGAGCCCGTTCACAATTACATCGAAAGACTTTCTCTGCAGCGCCGAGACCAGCGTTTCCCAATCCGAAGGCAGAAACTCAGGCTGGCGACCCATCGCGGCAGCAAGCGCGTCGACCATCTCTTTCTCGTAGCCAATGTATTGATCGGGATGTTTCGGATCGTTGAAGACGTAAGGCGCGCCGCCGCTCGGATCGGCGCCCCAACGGAGTGTCTTCTGCGCCTGGACATCGCCAGTCAGAAGCCAACACGTGGCCAGGGCCCAAATAAGTATTGCAGTTCGATGTATCAACACCGTGCCGTCTTAAATCGCCACAGATTAACGCAGATGACCCGGATCAGAAACAACAATCCAACGCCGAGTCGTGTCCTAATCTCAACTCTCTGCGCTTCCTCGGCGTTCTCCGCGTCTCTGCGGTGAGTCTATTTCAGCCTACTCACCGCTGAGGCGCAGAGAACACAGAGATTGCGCAGAGGAAAGAGAAGATTAGGACACCACCCCAACGCCGCTCTGATTTTGATCTGTGTCATCCGTGCAAATCTGTGGCTTGATTCGCCACGTTCGATTACAATCCCCGCCCATGTGCACAGACAGAAGAGATTTTCTGCGCGCCTCTGTCGGCTTGGCGGGGGCCGCCCTCGTAGGTAGTCGCTTTGCTTTTGCTGACAGCGAAACCGTCGCCGACGTGCAGCAACGCCAACAAGTCCCAGACCTGATTCAGCGCCTGCGCAAGATGACCGCGGGCGTCGTGCCGATTAGCGACGACGAACGCAAAGCGCGTATTGCCAAGGCACAGCGGCTGATGGCTGAACAGAAGATTGATGCAATTTATCTCGAGCCCGGTTCCAGCATGTTTTATTTCACGGGCATGCATTGGGGCACCAGCGAACGCATGTTTGCCCTGGTGATTCCACAGCGCGGAGAGCTGGCGTGGGTTTGTCCGAAATTTGAAGAAGAACGCGCCCGCGAGCTAATCAAATTCGGGAACGACATTCGCACGTGGGAAGAAGATCAGAGTCCCTATCGCCGCGTCGCGGAAGTGTTTCGCGATCGCGGAATTCGATTGGGCCGGATCGGCATCGAAGAGCGCGTGCGCTTTTTTCTTTACGACGGCATCAGACAAGCAGCTCCGCGCCTCGAGTTTGTCAGTGCGACGCCGGTCACCGCCGGGTGCCGCATGTTCAAATCGCCGGCGGAAATCGCCCTCATGCAGAAAGCGAACGACCTGACGATCGTTGCTTATCGGGCCACATGGGCCACCATGCGCGATGGGATGCCGCAGGAGGAATTCGCGAACAACTGCGCCACGGCATTTCGCAACCTGGGTGTTCAGGGCGGCGTCTTTTGCAGCTTCGGCAAATACACCGCATTTCCGCACGGCTCAAGCACGCCACAGACGCTCGAGGAGGGCGACGTGGTGCTGATGGATGGCGGGTGCAGTGTCGAGGGTTATCAGTCTGACATCACGCGCACATTTGTTTTCGGCAAACCGACCCAGCGACAACGCGACATTTGGAATCTTGAACGCAAATCGCAGGACGCCGGCTTTGCGGCTGCTCAAGTCGGCGCGCCATGCGAAGCAGTCGATGCGGCTGCGCGTAAAGTAATCACAGATGCGGGCTTCGGGCCGGACTACAAAGTTCCGGGTCTGCCGCATCGCACCGGACACGGCATCGGTCTGGATGGCCACGAGTGGACCAACTTCGTGCGTGGTAACAAGACCCCGATTCAACCCGGCATGTGCTTTAGCGATGAACCCACCATCGTCATCTATGGCGAGTTCGGAATTCGACTTGAAGACTGTTTGTACATCACTGACAAAGGCCCGAAGTTTTTCACTAACCAAAGTCCCTCGATCGACAAGCCTTTCGGTTGATTTGCGCTGAACTCACCCCGAATTTGCTTCCCGAACTTCATTCTTTTTGGAAACCTGCGCTTTTTGGCCGTTTTTCTCAAGTTGAGCAGGCCAGAGAAGCGAGTGCCCAACAGGCTTATTTGGCCGAAATTGGAATCGAGGAGAAGAGAATGAAGATCGCAACCAGACTAGTCTTGATGTTAACGGCCGTAGTCGTCATTGGCTTGGCGCACACCGCGGCTTACGCGGATGGGATCGTTTTTGTGAATCCGCAAATCCAGAAATTGGTGCCGCCTCTTGAGGCGCTCAGCCTGGAGCATCACGGCAACGCCACGACCGAAAACGGTGGCGTTCGTTGGAACGGAACCGAAGACGTTTGGTTTGGCGATACCAGTGCCGGACCGCACCAGAATACGATCCTTTTCAGTCAGCTCGGCACCAATGACCCATCAATGGTGCATCTGCTGATCAATATCAACGAGGCAAACGGCGGCAACAAAATGCCCATCACCATCGACTCGCTGACGATCACTGCTTACAACAGCGCCGGCGATGCGGTCTTTAGCGCGACCTCTCTTGGCCCATTGACGCTCGATCAATTCAAGCGGGGCCAGGGAGCGAATTCTGACTATGCCCTGGGATTTGACGCGGAAGCTACCGAGCGGTTGCGGGCAGCGCTGGCAGCCGACCCGAATCTGCGACTAGGCCTGGAAGCGACGCTGAGCAACGTCCAGGGCGGACCTGAACGGTTTAAGTGGAGCGCCAGTTGCGACCCGGGCAACGTACCCGAACCCACGACAATGGTTTTGCTCGGAACTGGATTGGCGGGAGTCGCGGGTGCAGCCCGACGTCGTCGCAAAGCGGCCGCAGCGTTAAAGCAGCTGGAAGCCGAGAACACCACCAACTAACTCCACACGCGAATTGTCAAAACTTGAGGCCGGAGCTATTAGCTCCGGCTTTTTGTTTTCCCAGGGTAGTGCAAAGTTGAAGAGTGGCACGGGCGTCCCGCCCGTGAATTCACGCGCAAGATGCGCGTGCCTCGTCATTGACAACGTTCGGGCTCGAGCATACAAGTGAATCAGAACCTCTGGAGTCATCGGCTGCATCTTAAAAGGAGCCTGGTCATGAAAAGTCTGGCTGTTGCATTGTTAGGTGCCGTCTCGGCGCTGTCTGTGCAAGCGGCGCCCTTGAAAGTAGTGAATGTCGCGGCGCCGGCAATCAATTGCGTCTTCACGACGGCCTCGCCCTGCAGCATCGGTGTGACCGATACGACTGCAGATGTGCCGATGAGCGCGGGCGGCACTGGTCGCTTGCAGTCGCGAACCTTCAAAGCACTGGCGGGATCTTCTGCGGCAGGCATGTTTGCCTATGAATACCGTCTGAATCTCACCGACGCAGTCGGAACTGTGAATATTGCCTGCATCGACTGGATGACCATCAGCTTTGGTCCGGTAGTCGGCACGCTCGACTTTGATCACGATCAGAAACCGGATCAGGTTTTTGTGGTGACGAGTGGAGGTATCGGCACGATCGGCGTGGCCTCGGCAGTCCAAACGGCCAGCACTGTCAGATTCAAATTCAGCAAGCCGGTTTGCGAAGGTGGGACGCCGGGAAAAGGCGACAGCACCTTCTTCTGGGGTCTGGTTTCTCAGCAACCTCCCAAAGACGTAACTGCGATATTGCATGAAACCGGCGGCGCAACTCACGTGGTGAAAGCTCGCTCGCCAATGTAAGAATTGTCATTCACCTCTCGCCTTCAGCGAGGTGCTTCCCAACAACTGAATCTGATGAGCCGTTTCAGCGGCAATGACATACTTGAGTCATCCACGACTCTGTGGATGACCAAACGCCAAAGGCGTTTACTACCTTCAGCCCAGGGTTGCGCGCGCCAGCGCGATACCCTGGGTAATCAAGACAAAACGGATCCAACCCAGAAAGGGTTGCGAAGAAGTCAGCTACGAACCATTCATATTTGCGAACACCAATTCAAGACCGGTTGGCGCTATCTTCGGCAACCCCTTCAGGGTTGCGATTTCATATTCGCTTATTACCCAGGGTAGCCGCGCTGCGTGTATAGACTGAACAGATAGTTTACGGGTGTTCGGAGACATGGTTTACAGATCGATCAAGGTTTAGCTTTGGCCTCCTGAGGAGGTAGAGCGATGCCTTGGAAAGAGGTTTCAATCATGTCTCAACGTCTTGAGTTTGTTC
>DATNEI010000200.1:0-19648 GCA_035606795.1 Pyrinomonadaceae bacterium | reverse complement strand
AGGTGGCACGCGCATCTTGCGCGTGGTTTTCACGGGCGGGACGCCCGTGCCGCTTACTCAAACTGAACCAGTACCACTATCTGCGATTCGAATATCGCAACAACGTCTCTGGAAACACGCGCACGCCTTCGGGCATCGCCTCCATTGAAATCTTGTTTGCGCCCGTGAGGATGTCGCGGGCGCTCATTCCATAGACCTGCGAGTTGTCTTCGTTGTCGGGTTTGATGACTACGCCCTTGAGTTCCAATCCGGCGAATGCGCCCTTGCTGCGGGAGTAAGAAAGAATCTGCGCATTGAGTTTGACGTCAGTTGATGCGCTTGCCGATCGGCCCACGGGCCCGGCCGCCGCGCTGCCTTCGCCGCCAATTTCAAATTTGTCACCCAACAAACTCTCAACCGCTTCGGTATTCATAAACAGCAGGACGTAGTCAGTCGATGCGGCGCCGATCTGCAAGCCGATGCTGCCACCCGTCAGGTCAAAGAATGCGGGCGCACTCCAACCAGTGCTCACCCGACGGCTGATGACGCCACTACCGCGCCGGCCGCCGACGATGAAGCCGCCCTTGAGTACTCCAGGAAAGACCGCGACCGCTTCCGCGCGTTGCAATAGATCTTTCGGGATGGATTTCTCGCGCGTTCCCATAATCGCATCGAAAACGCGCGCCGCTTGTCCGGATTGCTTGGCCGCCGCTTGAGCTTTCTTAGTGCTGCGCTCGCGACTGTTCTGCGCGGCGATTACACTCGCGAGTGAAAGTGAGATGGCAAAGAGAGACAGAAAGCGAAATCGTCTTGGGGTGATCATCAGTTCTCCTGTGCGATCGCGTTTTGAAGTGGCACAGACTTTAGTCTGTGACTACGCGCGCCAAAACACAGACTGAAGTCTGTGCCACTCGGCGACTACTTTCGCGTGGAATAACGCCCCAGCGTGCGCGGAAAAATCCTTACGCCGGCAGGCATATCAGTTATTTTCCACTGCTTCGCCGGCGCGAGAATCCCGTCGGCTTTCATTCCATAAACCGGTTCGTTGTCGTTGTTGTCGGGAGAAATTACCACGCCTTTGAGTTCCAATCCGGCGAACAAGCCTTTGCTGCGCGAGTAAGAAAGAATCTGGGCCTTCAATTGCGCGTCAGTTGAAGCAGAGGCGGATCTTCCGACCGGACCGGCGGCGACGCTCCCCTCGCCACCCATTTCAAATTTGTCCTGCATCAGGCTTTCAACCGCGCCCGTGTTCATGAATAACAAGATCAGCTCAAGCTTGGCGGCGCCAATTTGCAAGCCAAAGCTGCCGCCGTTCAGATTGTAGAAAGCCGGCGCGCCCCAACCGCCTTTGACTCGACGACTGATTACACCGTGGCCCGAGCGACCACCGACGATGAACCCGGCTTTCACCACCTCGAAGACACCGATAGCTTCCGCCTTGTCGAGGAGGTCGCGCGGAATCCCTTTGTCAGGGACATTCATGATCTCGGTGAAAGTGTCCGAGGCTTCCTGCGCATTCCTGGTCGCATCGGCCAGTTTCTTCTCATTCTTGGATTGACCTTGCGCCGCTCCGGCGAAACTCAGGCACAAGGCGACAATGATTACTGCAACTTCGATTCGATTTTGTTTGATTGATTGATACATAACTCCCCTTTCCAGAATTGCCCAAACGGGGGATATGTGGCGACGAGTCTTGCTCACGTGTTCGCAGGATAACTATAATCGCTCGCCCTGACAACAGGTGGCACAGACTTCGGTCTGTGGTTTCTAGCGGGAGACGCACAGACTAAAGTCTGTGCCACGAATATGTCGATCGGCACTCCATTTCATGAAAGAACGTTTGCGCTCTGCGAAAGTCTCAACTATCGCGAGTGGTCAGGCTACTACACTGTCAGCGCCTACGAAACACATCACGATCACGAGTACAACGCGATTCGAAACGCCGCGGCGCTCATCGATATTTCACCGCTCTTCAAATATCGGTTGACGGGCAAGGACGCGACGCGACTGGTCGATCGCATCATCACGCGCGACATGCGGAAAGTCACAGTCGGCCAGGTGATCTACACGCCGTGGTGCGACGAGCACGGCAAAGTGATCGACGACGGCACGGTTTCGCGTTTGGAAGAAAATGTTTACCGGTGGACGGCTGCCGATCCGAGTCTGCGCTGGTTCACGCAGAACGCGGTCGGTCTTGATGTGCAGATCGAGGACATTTCTGAATCAGTGGCCGCGCTGGCTGTGCAGGGACCGACTTCGGGACGTCTCTTGACGCACGTGGTCGAAGACGCTGACATTGAAAACCTGAAATATTTTCGGGTCACGAAAGGCCGCATCGCCGGCATCGCTGTCGAGATCTCGCGCACGGGTTACACGGGCGATCTTGGTTATGAGATTTGGATGCCGGCCGAAGACGCTTTGAAAATTTGGGATGCGCTCGTCGAACAAGGTAAAGCGTTCGACGTAAAGCCTGCGGGAATGCTGGCGCTGGATGTCGCGCGCATCGAGGCGGGCCTCTTGCTAATCGATATCGATTTCAACAGCAGCAAGAAAGCCCTGATTGAGCCGCAAAAATATTCGCCTTTTGAAATGGGACTAGGACGGCTTGTGAGTCTTGAGAAGAACCGTTTCATCGGGCAATCGGCTTTAACTGCGGAACAGAAGCGAGGCTCAGCAAAGCAAATCGTTGGACTGGAAATCGATTGGCCGGCTGTCGAGCGGATCTATGAGCGAGTAGGACTCCCGCCGGCTGTGTCGCCCATCGCTTCACGGGTGGCGGTCCCGGTATACAGCGACGGAATGCAACTGGGAAAAGCGACGTCGACTACCTGGTCGCCGACACTGAAGAAGATGATTGCCCTGGCGACGTTGAAAAATGATTTCACCACGGCAGGCGCCCGCGTGGAGATCGAAATCACCGTCGAAGCGGCGCGTCATCGAGTGCCGGCAATAGTCGCGAAGACGCCTTTCTACAATCCTAAACATAAAACGGCAACGCCGGTGGTCTAAGTTTCGAGTTTCGGGTTTCGAGTTTCAAGTTTCAAGTTAGACGAACCGCTCCGTAGGAGCCGAATATTTATAGAACCCGCAAAAACGTATTTGATTAGCTCCTCTAGGAGCGCCATATAACATTGCGATTTCGCTCCTAAAGGAGCTGCCGTCAGGTTAGCTTACCGCGTTCTATAGACATCGCGCTCCTAGCGGAGCGAATACCGTCGTGGATTCTCTCGAACACATCATCAACAGCTACGATCCGAGCGCCTCGCTCGATCACGCCTCGACGATTCCCTCTTTCTGGTACACAGACGAACGAGTTTTCGAACTGGAGAAACAGACGGTCTTCAGCAGCTCATGGCAAGTTGCCGCGCGTGTCGATCAACTTAGCGCCCCTGGCGATTACGTCACTACGGAAGTTGCTGATGAGCCGGTTGTAATCGTCCGCGGGAGTGACAACCAGACGCGCGCGTTCTTTAACGCGTGCCGCCATCACGCCGCGGCGGTCATGACTGCAGCGTGCGGGAACGCGCAACAGATGCGTTGCCCTTATCATGGTTGGACGTATTCACTCGAAGGAGAGTTGAAAGGCACGCCTGACTTCGCCGGTGTTTGCGATTTCGATCGCGCGAGCAATGGATTGATTCCGGTTGAAGTCGCGAATTGGGAAGAATGGCTCTTTGTACGAATCGGCGGCGGCGAACACCTGGCTCCAAACAGTGCGATTGAAGATTGGTTGGGCGCGCGACTCACGGAAGAATTCCGCGCGTTCGAATTAAACAACCTGAAATGGTTCGAGCGCCGCAGTTATGTGATCGACTGCAACTGGAAAGTTTTTGTCGATAACTATCTCGATGGCGGCTATCACGTCCCGCATCTGCACAAAGGTCTCGACAGCGTGCTCGACTACAGCAATTACACGATCGAATGTGGGCAGCGACATTGCCTGCAATCAAGTCCAATTGTCACGACCGGCGAAGCAAATGTGGCGAAGACGCGCAGTGGTGAACGCGCGCTCTATTACTGGATTTACCCAAACTTCATGATCAACTGCTATGAAGGTGTAATGGACACAAACCTCGTCCGCCCCATAACCATTGATAAGACCGAAGTGGTTTTTGATTTTTACTTCACAGACGTGTCGGAAGGCGCGCGCGAACGGAACATGACGAGTGTCTTAGTCGGCGACCAGATTCAGCAGGAAGACCTGGACATCTGCGCGTCAGTGCAGCGCGGTTTGAAGTCCCGAGCGTATGAATCCGGACGCTTATCAGTGAGACGCGAAGCCGGCGAACACCTTTTTCACCGGCTCCTGCATGCGGATTTGAAAGCGGGAATTGAGTCCGAATCTACTGCACGGTGGCGGCCGGCAGCTTCTTGAATCCCTTTTCCAGAGCCTTGCGCAAGCGATCGATGGCGGTTGTCGGATCTCCCGCGAACATTGGATCGGTGTAGAGCAACACTTCGCCAGTATGCGCGTCAATAATCCCGATCTGCATTTTTAGATATGCTGGTGCGCCGCCAACCAGCATCACGAAAGCAGTTTTGCCGCCCGTCAGTTTCTGTCCCTGACCACGAATGAAAACAATTGCGTCGACACTCTTGTCCAGGTTCAGGTTTAGCACTTCGTCACCCATCGTGAAGCGGCCTTTCTTCACGTCGCTGCGCTTTTTCAAGATGCGCGGCAGCAGATCGTCGAACTTGGTCTGAAAATCAGCGATGCTGTACTTCTGCTCAGCATCGCCTTCGCCGCGCGCCGCCGCGGGCGGGTTCAGCGTCTTCACGTGCTTCTGTTTCTCGAGAATCGCTGACAGTGCTTCTTCGACGCGTCCACTCACATTTTCCGATTCCGCGGCCATGCCCTCCGGCCCTTTCATGCTGTCGCGCACGACATTGACTTTCGCCGGCAGGATAACCACGTTGCGGATAGTCGTTTCCTTTTTGGCAATTTTCGGATGCAGAAACTGTGCGCGCGCCATCGCCGGCGCCAGCGCGATAATCGCTGCGATTAGAACAAAGTTCGGTTTGCGAAGGTTCGAACCAGCAAATTTCTCAGGGGGTGTCATTGCGGAGTTCTCCTTAAGTTTTCAATTCGTTTTTGAATACGGTCGTGATCAGCCGGGGCGGGCGCCAGCTCGAGATATTTTTCATATTCGGCAAGCGCTTCGGTCTTTTTGTCGAGCTTCTCATACAACATGCCGAGACCGCGGTGCGCAACCGCGACGGGGTTGTCCGCGGCCAGGGCGCGGCGATATAGCTCCTCGGATTTTTGTTGATGCAGTTTCCAATTTTCCTGTCCCGCGGGCGTCGCCAGTAACTCGCGCTCGATCTCTTCGTCAGTCCGCTTCTCCTGTTTTTTGGCGGCGTCCTTCTTCGCGCTGTTGGTTAGCTCCTTCTCTGTCAACTGCTGTGCGCGCGGCCCGAGTGTCCGATACGCTTCGGCCAGCCAAAACAAATTCTGTGAGTCGGGATGAAACTCGACCAGCCGCTGCGCAATGTAGACTGCCGAACGAAACCGGCCGCCGCTGATCTGGAGTTGCACATCGTGACGCATCAGCGGTTCCATCGTGCGAAAGTAACCGGCCTTCTCGCGATTGAGCTCCATCTGGGGCGTGACTTTGTCGGCGCGAGCGCCGAGATATGAACTCAGATAATTAATTCGCTCTTGCAACGCGGGATGATCGTTGTAGAAGAGTCTGATGTTCTCGCCCTCGATATCGTGATCGAGCAGCTTCATGACATTCACCATCTCTTCAGGCGGATACTCAGCACTGATCATCATGTCAATGCCCTTCAAATCGGCTTCGCGTTCCAGATCGCGGCTATACCCGAACATCGTGGCCATGATGATGAACGGCGCAATCATCGTGATAGCTTGAATGGCGGCTCCCACGATCCCTCCCGGGGCGTAGGCGCCCACGGCCGCCATAATATTCATCGTCAGGAACTTCTTCCGGTTACTCCGGTTTTGCATGTAGGTGTGACGGCGCATCACATGCGTCAACTCGTGCGCGATAATCGCGGCGAGTTCTGACTCGTTGTCGATCAAAGACAACAGGCCGGTGGTTACGTAGATCGATCCGTTCGGAAGGGCAAACGCATTCGGCTGCGGATCGCGCAACGCGCGAAACTTCCACGAGACGTTTTCCAGCGTGAGGCCCGCGGGAATGAGTCCGTGACCAATCTTAAACAAATAGGCATTCGTGGCTTCGTCTTCGAGCACCATGCCGTCGCGCTCGAACCTTCGATCGAGGAGGTTCACCTGCTCGAGCATGTCGAGATCGACTTTGCCAAATTTGAATTCTTCCCGGACCGGAGGCGGGGTAGCTTCAACAGGCGCCGTCTTCTTCTGTGCGTTCGCGACAGGCGCGAAAGAAGTGAACGCGATGCAAAAACAAAGCGCCAGAACGATCAGGGGGCGAATTTTGAAAGTGGACATAACCGCGATACTGCCGTAGCAGCTTTCAAGCCGGGAAGCTTGAGCAAACTTTCTTCGAATATCTCTCACGAGTCAAGTCTGTCCAGGCGACAGACACCGCATTTCAGGGCACCTTGTTGAGCTTATCCGGCATGTATGTTATTTGAGAGTCCAAAATGAATGCCCTTCCGATCATTGTCGGCGCCCTCTGCGTGATGGCAATCGCCTATCGCTATTACTCGGCGTTTATTGCGGCGAAAGTTTTGGCGCTCGACGACGCGCGCCCCGTTCCGGCAAATACCATGTACGACGGGCACAACTACTACCCGACGAACAAGTGGGTTTTGTTCGGCCATCACTTTGCCGCGATCTCCGGCGCAGGCCCGCTCATCGGGCCGGTGCTGGCAGCGCAGTTCGGGTTTTTGCCCGGGCTATTGTGGCTTGTGATCGGAGTTTGCCTGGGCGGCGCCGTGCATGACTTCATGATTCTGGCCGCCAGTATCCGGCGCAAAGGAAAGTCACTTGCAGAAATTGCGCGCACGGAAATCAGCGGACTATCGGGCTTTGTGGCCGGTGTAGCGATTCTTTTCATTGTGGTGATCGCACTCGCGGGACTGGGCCTCGTGGTAGTGAACGCTTTGGCTGAATCGCCTTGGGGAACGTTCACTGTCGGGTTCACCATTCCGCTGGCGCTGTTCATGGGCTTGTACATGTATCGCTTCCGCAAAGGAAAAATCGCGGAAGCGACGGCGATTGGTGTCGTGCTGCTGCTGTTCGCGGTGTGGTTAGGCGGAAAGATCGCCACGTCGTCGTGGGGTTCGGCGTTTACTTTTTCCCCGCGCCAGGTAACTGCGTTGATGGCGACTTACGGATTCATCGCATCAGTTTTGCCTGTGTGGCTGCTGCTTTGCCCTCGCGATTATCTTTCTTCTTATCTCAAGATCGGTACCGTCGCGTTTCTGATCATTGGCGTGATCGTTGTCCATCCGACGCTGCACATGCCGGCAGTGACGCCCTTTGTTAATGGCGGCGGCCCCATCGTTCCCGGCAAAGTTTATCCGTTCGTCTTTATCACGATCGCTTGCGGTGCGATTAGCGGATTTCACGCGCTGATTTCTTCCGGCACAACGCCGAAGATGATCGCGAAAGAGTCTGACGCGCGCATGATCGGTTACGGCAGCATGTTGATGGAAGGAGTGGTTGGCGTCGTGGCGTTGATTGCGGCGACGTCACTGTTCCCCGGCGATTACTTTGCCATCAACACGGCGCAAAGGACGGACACGCAAAAGGGGGCCTATGTTCGCATGGTTCAGGCTGAAAGCGGACCTGATTTCAATCTTCAGACGCAGGAGCTGGATCGATTGGAAGCCGAATCAGGAGAAAAGGTGCGCGGGCGGACGGGCGGCGCAGTCACGCTGGCGCTGGGCATCGCGAAAATTTTTGACGGTCTCCCCGGCCTCAGCGGATTGATGAAGTACTGGTATCACTTCGCGATCATGTTCGAAGCGCTTTTCATTCTCACGACCATCGATACGGGCACACGTGTCGCCAGATTTCTGCTCGGTGAGTTCGGCGGGAGGTTTCTGCGCAAACTCGAAGAACCAAACTGGCTGCCAGGTTCGATTGTCACAAGCGCAGTCGTGGTCGCAGCCTGGTCCGGATTTATTCTCACGGGATCGATCTCGACGATCTGGCCCATGTTCGGCATCGCGAATCAGTTACTGGCAGCGGTCGCGTTGTGCGTCGCTACTACTGTAATCATCAACATGGGCAAAGCGCGCTACGCCTGGGTGACGATCGTTCCGCTGTCATTCGTCGGTACCACAACGCTTGTGGCCGGCTATCAATCGATACGCGATATTTTTTGGCCACAGGCACAGAACCCGCTCACTTCAACGCAAGGCTACATCAACACTTCATTGACGGCGCTGATCATGACGGCGGCGGTGATTGTGCTGGCTGATTCAATTCGCAAATGGATTGGCGGGCGCAAACATCCACAGGCGACCAGCGAAGCGGCGCTGGCCGAAGCGTGAAACGATCCGGCCAACTCCGCACGTAATATTTCTAAAACAAACGCGACTCAGCCGGCCTTTGGAATGGTTAATTCCTGCCCAACTTGAATCTTGTCAGGGTCGCGCAGCTTGTCCTGATTTGCATAGAAGATCCGCATGTATTCGTCCGCATCACCGTAGAATTGCTTGCTGATCTTGGAAAGATTGTCACCGGCCTTAACCGTATAAGTTTGCCCACCCTGTCCTTGGCCACCGCCCGCGGCGACACCGATGGCCTGACTCGAATCCACATCAATGTCCGCAATCAAATCATTGTCATAGTTCGAGTCCACTAATTTGATTTGCTCCCAAACTTTGTTCTTCGCATCATCTGACGGCGCCGTGCCTTTGATGTACAGTTTGTTGTCTTGCACATGCAGATTTTGCAGCCGCACCTGATCGCGCTCGATTTCATTCAGCACTGACTGGTACTTCAGTTTCAGCTCATTAAAACGCTGCTCCGCGTTTGGTTGCTGCTGAGCAGCGGACGCGCCGTGCCCAAACATCTTGTCAAATAATCCCATTGCGGTCTCCTTCTACTGCATAAATTTTTCTTGAGAGCGGTTGCCCGCTAACGGTACACGTAATTGGTGCGCACGTTTGTTCGGCAATCAGGATGCCAACAAGACTGCGACTTTTTTGACGCAACTTGCGACGGCTGAAGTCAGTGACTCCAATAATCTGAAAATAAAGTACTCGCGAGCATTACCGAACACGGCCGGTGTCGCTCCAGGTTTCTGCCGCGCGGTTGGACACTTCGCTAACAAATCGGCAATAATAGCCCCTTTATCAGCCAGGCATTTTTCTCGCCTATCGCTCAAACGTAAAGGAAGGAACTGTTTTGATCGTGAATTCGATGTCGAACTTTGTCGCGGCGCACCGCCGGCGATTTATTAGCTTTTTATTTGCAGTCGTTGCTTTTTCCATCGCCGCCCCGGCGGCATACGGCAGCGAAGGGGATCTCATACTGCCCGACCTTTCCAGCGTTGCGTTCCGCGGCATTGATGGTCACCGGCTGTTGCTTATCGGCATTCTGTTTTGTTTCCTCGGACTGTTGTTCGGTTTGGTGATCTTCATCCAGTTGAAGAACCTGCCGGTGCATCGCTCGATGCGCGAAATTTCCGAGCTGATTTACGAAACGTGCAAAACGTACCTGATCACACAGGGCAAGTTCATCATGCTGCTGTGGATCTTCATCGCGATCATCGTGGTGGCTTACTTCGGCGTCTTAAAACCAGTGCCCGATCATCCAGTCGCGCTGACAGTTCCAATCATTCTCTTGTTCAGCCTCATCGGCATCGCGGGCAGTTATGGGGTTGCCTGGTTCGGGATTCGCGTCAACACGTTTGCGAATTCGCGCACGGCGTTTGCGAGTCTCGAAGGAAAACCATTTCCGATTTACGAAATTCCGCTCAAAGCCGGCATGAGCATCGGCATGCTTCTGATCAGCGTCGAACTGCTGATCATGCTTTTCATTCTGTTGTTTGTGCCGGGTGATTATGCGGGCCCGTGTTTCATTGGCTTCGCGATCGGCGAGTCGCTGGGCGCGGCCGCGCTGAGAATCGCCGGTGGCATCTTCACCAAGATTGCGGACATCGGTTCCGACTTGATGAAGATCGTCTTCAAGATTAAGGAAGACGACGCGCGCAATCCCGGAGTGATTGCCGACTGTACCGGCGACAACGCGGGCGACTCAGTGGGGCCGAGTGCTGATGGTTTCGAAACTTACGGCGTGACGGGCGTGGCGCTCATCACTTTCATCCTGCTGGCAGTTTCCAGTCCGACGACTCAGGTTCAGTTGCTGGTATGGATCTTCGTGATGCGCATCATGATGCTGGTTTCGAGCGCGATTTCATACTTCGTGAATGCCGCGATCGCGAAGGCGCGTTATGCAAACGCCGGCGAAATGAATTTCGAAGCGCCGTTGACCTCGCTGGTGTGGCTGACTTCGATCGTTTCGATCATTCTGACCTATGTTGTCTCTTTCTTGATGATTCCGTCTTTGAGCGGTGACACGACGCTCTGGTGGAAGCTCGCGACGATCATCTCGTGCGGCACATTGGCCGGCGCGGTGATTCCAGAACTGGTCAAGGTATTCACCTCAACTGAATCACGGCACGTGCAGGAAGTTGTGAAGTCTTCGCGCGAAGGTGGCGCATCGCTCAACATTCTTTCGGGCTTCGTCGCCGGAAATTTTTCAGCGTATTGGCTGGGTATCAGCATTGTGGCGCTGATGGGCGTGGCCTTCATTTTCAGCACGATGGGCTTGAGCATTTTGATGGCCGCGCCGGCAGTGTTTGCGTTCGGCCTCGTGGCCTTCGGCTTCCTGGGCATGGGTCCGGTCACGATCGCCGTCGATTCTTATGGCCCGGTGACCGACAACGCGCAGTCAGTTTACGAGCTGTCGCTGATCGAACACCAACCAAACATCGTCGAGGAATTGAAGAGAGATCATAACATCACCGTGGCATTTGAGCGCGCCAAGCATCTGCTTGAAGAGAACGATGGCGCCGGCAATACCTTTAAAGCGACGGCGAAACCCGTGCTGATCGGAACCGCGGTGGTCGGCGCGACGACGATGATCTTTTCGATCATCATGATGCTGACAAATGGGCTTACCGATCAGGAAGCACTGCGCAGTCTTTCGATTCTACACGCGCCATTTATGCTGGGATTGATCACCGGCGGCGCAGTCATCTACTGGTTCACCGGCGCTTCGACTCAGGCCGTTACGACTGGCGCATATCGCGCAGTCGAGTTCATTAAGGCGAATATTCAACTGGAAGGTGTCGAGAAAGCGTCCGTCGCGGACAGCAAGAAAGTCGTGCAAATCTGCACCCAGTACGCCCAGAAAGGAATGTTCAATATTTTTCTCGGCGTGTTCTTTTCCACGCTCGCCTTTGCCTTCGTCGAGCCTTTCTTCTTCATTGGCTATCTCATATCGATCGCCATTTTTGGTTTGTATCAGGCCATCTTCATGGCGAACGCCGGCGGCTCATGGGACAACGCCAAAAAAGTTATCGAAGTGGATCTGAAACAGAAAGGCACTCCGCTGCACGACGCTTCGGTGGTCGGGGACACTGTAGGTGATCCGTTCAAAGACACCTCGTCAGTCGCCATGAACCCGGTGATCAAGTTCACCACGCTGTTTGGTTTGCTGGCGGTTGAGTTGGCGGTCAGCGTCGGCAGTGAGACTGGCCAGTTCGGCAAAAACGGGCCAGTCATCAGTCGGGTTTTGGCCGGGCTTTTCTTCCTCGTCTCGCTGTTTTTCGTCTGGCGTTCGTTCCACAAGATGCGAATCGGCGCGGACAGCTAGACCGAACAGCACAACTTAAGTAAGATTCAACTAAACCAGGCAATTCGCGGGTTTGGAAGCGAAGTAGACTTGCAGTGTAGGTTAAGGCGAGCAGTCTCGGAGTCTAAACGACTACGCGCTGCTCACTGCTCAGCAGAAGATGATTCGCGCGATTTTGTTTCCGACCGATTTTTCGTCAGTGGCGAACAGCGCGTTCCCGCTGGCCGTGGCAATTGCTGCGCAGTTCGAAGCTATCGTCCAATCGGTCCACATCGCCCACGGCGGCGACCCGCATATCACCGAAACGTCGCGTTACGAATTTCCGGGCCTGCCGACCGGCGCCTCCTCTGTGCGAGTCATTGAAACGATCATTCCCAAAGTCGGCGAAGACGATCCCGCGGAAGTAATAATGCGGACTGCGCAGGATCGGCTGTGCGATTTGATTGTGATGGCGTCGCACGGACGCTCGGACGTGGCACAGTTTTTCCTGGGTCGCAGCGTAGCTGAGCAAGTGGCGCGCGACTCGAAAATTCCGACAATGATTGCGCGCTTGTACGGTCCGCGGCGCACGACTCGACCCATCGATCGCTTCAAAACGGTAGTGTTCGCCACGGACTTGTCCGAAAAGTCCAAGCATATTTTGCCCGTGGCCGCGGCGATCGCAAAGAAGACAAAAGCAAAGCTCAATACGCTGTGCGTCTTTGGCGAAGGCGACGAGGAACCAGCCGATGGCGGTAAAGCTCAACTCAGCAGGTTTTTTGAAGAAGCGGGCGCGCCCGAATTGTTCGGCATTGTTCGCCGTGTGCATGGCGGCGTCGCCGAAGCGGTGGTCGAACACGCCGGCCGTCACAAGGCTGATCTGATCGCCATCACCACGAATTTGTGCTGTGGCGGCGACGAGCGCATGACTGGAACAGCCGAATTCATTATCCGGAACGCGCCGTGTCCGGTATTATGTGTACGACCATAAGGACAGCGGTCAGAAGTTGGTAATCAGAGGTCAGAATTGATGGATACCGCATTCGCCAAGAGCGAAACTCTTCTTGAAGCAGCGCTGACGCCTTTTGATGTCGTGCGTCAGGTGGGATTGGTAATCGGATTCAGCTTGCTGACTGCGCTGTCGGCGCAGATCGTCATTCCCATCGGACCAGTTCCGATTACCGGCCAAACCTTCGCGGTGCTACTGACCGGCGCGCTGCTCGGTTCGCGCCTGGGCGCGATGGCCATGATTGCTTACTTGCTCGAAGGCGCCAGCGGTCTTCCCTTTTTCGCCGGGGGCTTGGGTGGCGTGGCGCACCTGATGGGACAAACGGGCGGTTACCTGATCGCGTTCCCGGCCGCTGCCTTCATTACCGGCGCGTTTGCTGAACAAGGATGGGACCGAAAGTATTTGACCGCGGTCGCCGCAATGGCTGCGGGTTCGCTCGTGATCATTCTGTGTGGCTGTCTCTGGTTCTCTTTCTTGACGAGGACTTCGCCGCTAGTCGCAGCTCAGTTCACGGTTCTGAAGTTCATCCCCGGCGAGATCATCAAGATTGCCTTGGCCGCGGCGGTTCTGCCGACGGGATGGAAACTTCTCAAACGCAAGCACTAGGCAGTCTTCATAAAGTCAATTCCATAAATAAGGCACCCGGCACCGGGTTTTCGTAGTACGAGGCGATCTCTTTGAATCCCAGTGCGCGATAAAGCCTGATCGCGCTTCCCATCTGTTCTGACAGAGTATCAAGCCGCATTCGTTGATAACCGCTGGCGCGCGCTTCCTCGATGATCCGCTGCGCTAATTCTCTGCCCAGACCTCTGCCGTGAAATTGCGGCCGCAGAAAGAGCCGCTTCATTTCGCCAACATCCTCGCTCAATTTTCGCAAAGCGACGCAGCCCGCCAACTCTTCATCGTCGAACGCGAGCAACAGCCGACCGCTTGGTGGTGCGTAAGCTCCGGGCAGTCCAGCCAACTCCTTTTCGAAATTCTGGAAACATAGATCGAGGTTCAGCCACGCTTCGTACTCCCGAAAGAGTTGGCGAGCTTGATCAATGTGCTCAGACGATGAAGCTTGAATGATTTCCATGGCAAGCGTGTCAGAAGCCCGACCGTAAGGGAGGGCAACGGCCGCGATCCACTTTGTCGAGTGGTAAGGCGATTTGCCCTCCCTTACGGTCGGGCTTCTGACACACGCACGCAAAACAAACTCGGCCTGACACCGAAGTATCAGGCCGAGTCAGTCTCAATACCAAGAGGGTTAATTACGCGGTGAACGAAGAACCGCAACCGCAGCTTCCCGTGGCGTTCGGATTCTTGAAGGTGAAACCGGAACCCATCACGTTGGTGACGTAGTCGATCTCAACACCGTTCAGGTATTGGGCGCTGAACATGTCAACAAACAGGCGCACGCCCTTCTCATCCAAAATGAAATCGCCCTGGCGCGAATTCTCTTCGATGTTCAAGCTGTATTGGAATCCCGAGCAGCCGCCCGGCACCACGCGCACGCGGAGTCCCGCCGTTTCGGGCAGGCCTTCCTCGCTCGTCATAAATTTCTTGATTTCGACCGCCGCGGGTTCTGTGACACCCAAGTTAACCGACGGTGCCGCCGGCGCGTTAGGCGTCATGGTGGTCGTTGTTGCTGGATTCGCTGACATATTCTAATAAACTCCTGTTATCAATCTTAAAATGGTGATTCAAACTGTCGTCGAAGCCAGTCTACTGGGATTTTTTCAAAACAACAAGCTCCGGTTTCATCGCTTCGATTGAGACTTGGCGGGCGACTTCTTCGGCAACCTTGCGGAAGGCCGCCGCCTGCGGCGATTCCGGGTGGCCGACGACCACGGGCACGCCTTTGTCGCCACCTTCGCGAACTTCAATGCCCATGGGAACCGAGCCGAGAAACGGCACGCCATACTCCGCTGCCAGTTTCTCGCCGCCGCCTTTCCCGAAAATGTCATAACGCGCGCCGGTATCGGGCGCGATGAAGTAACTCATATTCTCGACGACGCCCAGCACAGGCACCGCGACGGTTTCGAACATGCGCAACGCGCGCCGAACGTCGATCAGCGCCACTTCCTGCGGTGTGGTCACTAGCACGGCGCCCTGCACCGGCACGAGCTGCGCGAGACTCAGTTGCACGTCGCCAGTACCTGGCGGCATATCGACGATCAAATAATCGAGTTCGCCCCACTTCACATCCGTAAGAAATTGCTTCACCAGGCCGTGCAGGATTGGGCCCCGCACAATCAGAGGTTTGTCTCCCGGTTGCAGCACCGCCATCGAAATCAATTTGACGCCGTGCGCTTCGACCGGAATCAGTTTGTTGACCTCAACTTCGGGTCGTTCGTTTCCCGCGCCCAACATGATCGGCACGTTCGGGCCATAGACGTCCGCGTCCATTAAACCCACCTTCGCGCCATCCATCGCGAGGGCGACCGCGAGATTAACCGCCACGGTTGATTTGCCGACGCCGCCTTTGCCGGAAGAAACCGCGACGATATTTTTGACCCCGGGCACGGAGACTTTATCGCCGAGGCCGCGGCCCTTTGGTACTTCGGCATCCATGGTTACTGTTACCGATCGAACTCCGTCGATTGCCGATACAAGTTCGCGCGCGGCGCTTTCCATCTCACTTTTGACGGGACACGCCGGGGTCGTCAGAACGATCCGAAACGAAACGTTGCCATCGTTGATAGCAAGGTCTTTGATAAAACCGAGCGTCACGATGTCCTTGTGCAGATCGGGATCCTGAATCTGCCGCAACGCATCGAGCACCACACTTTCATTCAACTGAGACATGTTTCGATTGTACGACAAGCTGCCAGCTTGTCGCGAAGTACGACAGAAGCCCGACCGTCAGGGAGGGCAACTATCGAATTCTTTCATCGTCGAACGCGACGCCGGCGTGCCCTCCCTCACGGTCGGGCTTCTGACACCACTTTGTAGATCCCGAGGTTATCGTAAGCATGCGCGGTATCTTCGAATACTTTCTCAAAATGCTCGTCGAAGACGTACTCGTTCAGATCGGGCAGAGACTCGTCGCGCCGCACGCCGTCATCGATCGCGACATACGCGATGTTGTTGTCATGCAGCAAAGCCTTGAGCCGGGCCGCGTCGCTTTCCTGGAACATCTCTCGATACAGCGCTTCGCGATTGGGAACGTTATAGCCGGCAGTCCAGGCGAACAGTGTGTAGCCCAGATAGATCTTGCGCCCCGTGAACAGAATCGGGTGCGTCAGCAGAGTGTGCGTCAGGAACACGTCTGACGGCTGAGTGTTTGTCAGCAACCATTCGCTGAGCCGGTCGTTCTTGTAGGGCACAGCCAACATCGGATCGTTGTGCAGGGGAAAGAGATCGATGAAGCCTCCGAACACAGTCGCGATTGCCAACAGCACGGCGAGAATCGGTCCCACGATTTTCTGTTTCGCGATCTGCCACAACGCGTAACCCGCATAGACATTCACGCACGTCGCCCAGATGTTCAGCAGCTTATGATTGTTGAAGACATCAACACTAAGCTGAAAAAGAAAGACAATCGCGACCAGGCTAGTCAAAGCGAGCAGCAGTCGCCGTTGAAAACCAGCCGTGAAAACGATGGCCACCCAGAGCAGAATCCACTTCACCCCGAACGTCCACCCGAGATACTTCACGATGAGCCAAGGCGAAGCGGACTCGAGCGTGTATCCTGGATTGAACAATGAGTAACTCGTGGTATTGCCGGAACGCAGCAGCAGAACCTGCGGCAAACCGACAACAAGCGCGGCCACGAGCAGCATCGCTGTCCTGCTGCGAAGCGGCGCCAGCGGCAGTAGACATCCGAAGACCGCGAGACCAGCGATGAAAGTCGGGCTGTTCCAGTAAGGCAGCAATCCAATCAAGACCCCGGCGAAGATCCATGATGGCCACGCAGCAAAGGGAAAAGGCTTTGGTGTTTCGGCATCTAGCCGCGGCGCTTCACTGGGCACGGGTGCGGCATCTGGGAGTGCCGCTTCACTTGGGACGGGGTCCGCGTTTAGCGGGGGCGCGGCACTTGGGACGGGCTCGAATGCGGACTCATTGGCAAGTGGCAGGACACTCTCTATGCGCTTTTCTTTTTCGATTGAGGCACGACGCTGATACTCGTCAACCGCAAAAATCAACGCGACCAAAAACAATCCGATGCCGCTGATCAAGTGGCGCTGATACGCGAAAACGTTCGCAGATAGCACTCCCCAGGTCTCACCACGAAATGGGTAACCGGAAGGTAAGAACTCTTTCGCGCCCAGAATCGCCTGCAACGCGCCGCGAACTCCGGATTGCGACCGCAGAAACGGCAAGTAGGAAAGCGAACTGGAAAAAAAGAACAACGCAGTCCCAATGCGTCCTACTGCGCGCGACTTGAACACGACTTCACCGAATGTAGCGATCAGCACCATTAACGCGAGCAGCGACAAGACGCTCAGCAGGTTGATACTCCACACCGGATTCAAGCCCAGAAATTCCAGGTTCCCGCACTGAAACCAAAACAGAAAGTGGTAGCGAATGAACTCGCCAGGGAAGAACGGGTGCTGCGGTGGAAAATTTTTGCCAAGCGCGAAACTCTGCGTGAGCGAGACGTTCGCGCCAAAATCTGTCCATGCCTTGAAGGCGATTTGGAATTCACCATCTTTGAAGTTGAGCGTGGCGAACATCAGCCAGCAGACAAATACTAGACACGCTGCCAGCCAAAGAGAGTCCCAAAGCTGATTCCCACCGGGCTTGACCGAATCGACCTCAACGTTTTTGTTCGGCCAGCGGCGACAGGCGAAAACGGCCAGGCCGAACAGCGCGACGAACACCAGATTTCCCGCCACCAGGGGCTGACTGACTCCGTGAAACAAGACGGCTGCGACAAAAGTGATCCACGTGCTGATCAACAGACCGACAAGAAACCCGGTGGCAAGGCGATGTTGAATTGAAATAAAGCGAAAGAAACGGCGGCAGATGAGATCTCCGAAATACGCGGCAGCGGCTAGATAAATGATCGCTAACATTGGGATGGAGCCGGAGTATAACAGCACGATTCGGCGCGAGTGAATGAGATATACTTCGATTGATGATCTACTTCGACAACAACGCTACGACTCAAGTCGCTCCGGAAGTCTTCGAAGCGATGCGCCCGTTTCTCACGTCGCATTACGGTAATCCTTCATCGGGGCATGCGTTGGGCCGAGAGTCTCGCGCTGCGGTAGAAACCGCACGCGAGCAAGTTGCGGATTTGCTCGGCGCGCAATCACCCGGCGAAATCGTTTTCACTTCGTGCGGGTCCGAGTCAAACAATTGGGCCATCGGCGGTTTTCTCGAACAGAATCCGAATCTCCGTCACGTCATCACTACCGCTGTTGAGCACGAAGCCGTGCGCAAACTGTGCGAGCATCTTGCAGAGATGGCTTGCGAAGTCACCTGGTTAGAGGTCGATGAGCGAGGCGCGCTGGACCTTGACGATCTGCGCAAGGCCCTGCGACCTGACACCGGAATTGTGTCGATCATGCTGGCCAATAATGAAACCGGCGTGCTGTTTCCGATCGAAGAGATTGGCAAGATTATTCGGGAGCACTCAGACGCGGTCTTTCATGTCGATGGCGTGCAAGCCGTGGGCAAGATTCCGATTGATTTGCGCAACTCGCATGTCGATCTTTTTTCTCTTTCAGGTCATAAGTTCCATGCGCCGAAGGGCAGCGGAGCCTTGTACATTCGTAACGGCATACGGCTTCCCCCCTTCGTCATCGGCGGAGGCCAGGAACACGGCCGCCGCTCAGGAACTGAGGCGGTGCCGAACCTGGTAGCACTGGGGCGCGCGAGTACGCTCGCGAAAGAGTTCGTCGGTCGCAACCGAATCCGCCCACTGCGCGATCGTCTGGAAAGCAAAATCCTCGCGTCGATTCCGGACACGCAGGTAAATGGTTCTACCCACGCCGACAAGCGTCTTCCAAACACGAGCAACATTTCGTTCGCCGGAGTTCTCGGCCCTGATTTGGTGGCGGCTCTAGACGAGACGGAAATTTGTGTTTCGACCGGTTCGGCCTGTCACGCCGATTCCGCGGATATATCGCCAGTGCTCGCTGCGATGAAGATTTCGCGCTCGCTCGCGCTCGGCTCGATCCGTTTTTCGCTGGGCCGTTACAACTCGGAAGCTGAGGTCGATCAGCTCGTAAAGCTACTACCTGAAACAGTTGAATCGCTGCGCAGAAAACCTCGATCCGCGGCCGCCATTTAGCTCGGAAATTCAACCCAAAAATCGGATAGAAATCACGCAAAAATGAGGGCTAGAATCCCTCTTGAAAACGAACTCTGACGCGCGAAAGAGCGTATAATTATCAACATCTTTTCTCGTGCAAACCGAGCCACAGAGGTAGACAAAATGAGCGCCGCTATTCAAGCACCGATTCCCGATCTTCGAACGGAACTTATCAACTGGAGACAGCGTCTGGAGACAACCGTAAGCAGTTCCAACAGTCGTGTCGAGCTGGGGTCGCTGCTGCGTGAAGTGCAGACGGCCATCGAACAACTTTCTCAGCCCGAATCGTATGGCGTCTGTCAGGTCTGTCACGATCTGATCGGGCAGGCCACGATGACTGCCGATCCATTGGCACGTTTCTGCCTCGGCTGCCTGACGCCACAACAGTTGGAAGAGTTGGAACGCGACCTCGATCGCTCGTGGCTGATTCAAGGCGAGTCGCTGCCCAAACAGAACCTCAAGTTCAACGGATGGGAAGTCGCTTATCATTACCAACCCGCCGGCCTGGTCAGTGGCGATTACTGCGATCTGGTGGTGATGGACTCGGGCGATTTGTACTTCATGATTGGCGACGTGTCTGGAAAAGGCATCGCCGCTTCCTTTCTAATGAGTCGGTTGCACGCGATCTTTCGCAGCTTGATTGGAACCGGACTGACCGTGAGCGAATTGGTTG
>DATNEI010000054.1:0-25512 GCA_035606795.1 Pyrinomonadaceae bacterium | reverse complement strand
TCTCGCTCATTCTGATAATTGTCATCGGTGTTTACCCGCAACCATTCATCGCGCTGGCGCAGAAGTTAATTCCGGCAACGCCCACAATCGCTCCGGCAGCAGTAGCACCGCCAGCCTCGAACAATCCTCCGGATTCGCAGTAGACTTTCCAGCTCTTGCTTCTTTACACCTTCTATTTCTTCGCGGCAATTTCAATCTATCTGGGTCTGCTCTCGCTGCGTGGCGGCGTTCGCTTTGTTCGATATCTGCAGCAGGAACTGGCGGCAGAGATACCGGACTACACGCCGTTCGCGACGCTCTTCGTCCCTTGTCGCGGCGTCGACGTTGGGTTGAAGGAAAACATTCTCGCCCTGTTTGCGCAGGATTATCCCGCGTACGAAATCATTTTCGTTAGCGACTCAGCCGACGACCCTGCTTTTGCGGTTATCGAGGAAGCGCGCCACTCTTTCCAGAATCAAACTGGCCCGGTGATTAGCACTATGGTTGCCGGCGCAGCGACTGACAGTGGGCAGAAGGTGCACAACCTGCGCGCGGCTATTCGCGCCGCACATCGGCGAAGTGAAGTTTTCGTTTTTGCTGATACGGACGCGCGGCCGCAGAATTTTGCGCTGCGAGCGCTGGTCGCGCCGCTGGCAGACAAGTCAATCGGAGCGACAACCGGTTATCGATGGTTCGTGGCGGCAAAAGCTGGACTCGCATCGCACCTGCTGTCCGTCTGGAATGCGGCGATTGCTTCTGCGCTGGGCGCGCGTGGTGACAAGAATTTTTGTTGGGGTGGAGCAAGCGCGATCCGCCGCGAGACTTTTGAAAGGCTAAGAGTCGCCGAACGCTGGCATGGCACAGTGTCCGACGACTTCACCCTGACGCGTCTGCTGCACGAAGCCGGATTGCCGATCAAGTTCGTGCCGCATTGCCTGACGCCCTCGTTTCACCGCTGCACATGGCCCGAATTAATTGAGTTCACAACGCGCCAGTTGAAAATCACGCGCACTTACGCGGCCCACCTATCGAAGTCGGTGCTGATGGGCAGCGTGATCTTCGTACTGACTTTCTTTGGCGGTATTGGATTGGTCGTGGTACGCACGGCCTCGGGGCTTTCATTTGTCACGCCTCTGGTGATCTTGCTGCTGCTGTTTGCTATGGGCGCAGCCAAGTCACACCTGCGACTGCACGCCGTGGCGCTGGTGATTGACGGCGAACTAATGCGGACGTGGCCGACCACGCTGGCTCATGTATGCCTCTGGCCTTTCGCGTCAGTGCTCTTTCTTTACAATGCTCTGGCGGCGTCGGCCTCGAGACGCATCAAATGGCGCGGCATCACTTACGAATTGAAATCACCGACTGAAACTGTCATTCTTTCGCGCGAAATCGAATGATAAAGAAAATAAGCATTTGCCTGTCGATTTTTGCGATTGCGTTCGGCGGGTTGCGGCCTGCCGCGGCGCAGAAATCGAAGTCGCGCGATGACCTGACACAGATGGTCGACACTGAGCGCGCCTTTGCGCGGACGTCGGAAGAGAAAGGAATTCGTGAAGCGTTCGTCGGGTTCATCGCCGACGATGGCATCCTGTTTCGCCCGCACGCGGTCGTCGGCAAGAAGTGGATGCAGGAACATCCTCTGCCGCCTTCCAACACTCGTCCGCTACTAACCTGGCAACCAATTTTCGCCGCTATTTCGCGCAGCGGTGACCTGGGATACACGACTGGACCATGGCAGTTCAAAACTGACATCAAAGACGCGCGCCCTTCGGCCTTCGGAGACTTCATGACGATTTGGAAGAAGCAAGCCGATGGCAATTGGCGCTTCGTGCTCGATCTGGGAGTTTCTCATCCCGAGCCTCAGACCGAAGCAAAAGCCTCATTTCCTCGGGCCGCCACCAGCCGGTTTGCGCGAGTTGATGTCGAGGCAACCCGTACTGCTGTGCTGAATGAAGAGCGTGAGTTTGCCAAAGCATCCGCGGACCTGGGCGCCGCGGAAGCGTTCCTCTTGAAAGCCGACATCGGCGTCCGCGTCTATCGCGAAAACAAAATACCGTTTGTGGGACGTGCCGGTGTCTCCGCAGCCATGTATCCGTCATCATCCGTCTGGACTTGGACGCCCGCATTTGCAGATGTTTCGCGCGCCGGCGATCTGGCTTACAGCTATGGCACCTATGAAGTGCGAGACAAGAAGAGCGGCGCGATTTCGGAAAGCGGTAATTACGCGCGCGTCTGGAAGAAAGTCGCAGGCATGTGGCGCGTAGTAATCGATGTCGCGAATCCCGTGGCTGAAAAGAAAAGTAATTGACCAACAAAGCAATTCAACTGGTTCAATTGATTCGCTCGACCAGGCGCGAGAGGCGTCTCGGTACAGTGATTCTGTTCGTAACTTCTCGCTGCAACTCTCTCTGTAAGACCTGCTTCTATCACAACGAACTCAATCAGCCCGGCGACATGACCTTTGAGCAGATCGAGAAGGTCGCGCGCACGATGCCGCCGATTACCGATCTTTGGCTCTCGGGCGGGGAACCGACACTGCGTCACGACGCTTCAGAAATCGTCGATATGTTTGTGCGGAACAACGGCGTGCGGCGCTTGATCATTCCCACGAATGGTCTGGTGAAGGAGCGCGTTCATACGATCGTGAATGACGCGCTGGGCCGGCACTCTCAGTTGCATCTGTACCTCAACGTGGCCCTGGACGGCTATGGCGAAACTCACGATCGAATCCGGGGCGTGCCGGGCCATTGGCAGAAGACACTCGATTGCATTGAATCGCTTTACCCGTTGAAAGATGCGTACGGCGATCGATTTCGACTGAATGTGAACACGGTTGTGTGCGCGGACAACTACGCTGAGATCGAACGCCTCGGCGAATTCATGTGGGACAATTTCAAGCTTGATGGCCAGTACTTCAACATTGTCCGGGGCGATACGTTGGTTGGCGACGAGATCAAGCAGGTCCCGCCGGAAGCGCTGCCGCTGATGTATGCGTACATCTCGCAACTAACTAAGCGCTATGGCGATCGAATGTTCGCGGGCGATGACGTCCCCACGCGTCTGGCCAAGAACATCGCCTACGTGGGAACCATTACGACGCACTATCGAACTCAGCACCGGAATTTTCTGAAACCCTCGGCGTGGCCTTTCGCCTGCACCGCGGGCGAGACCATCGCGGTGATCGATTACAACGGCGACGTGCGCGCGTGTGAGCTGCGTGAGAAGTTCGCGTCGTTGCGTGACTATGATTATGATTTCGACGCGCTATGGGCTGCGCAGGATCGGCAAACCGAACTGCAGGCAATCGATGGCGGCCAGGCATGCTGGTGCACGCACGTCTGCTTCATACACGATTCGATGCGCCATTCGCGCCGCGGCCTGCTTTATGAAGGTCCGAAAAATTACCTGATACGAAAACAGTGGTCGAGTGGCTCTGCCACCTGATGTGCGGAAAGGCTTTGCCTTTCCGAAAAGCAATCCATTCTTTTTCTAAAATGCGAGACGAAGGCTCGGTTGCCGAGCCTTCGTCTCGCACAAGAAAACAGAAATCCCTCGACGGTAAGGCGGAGCCTTACCGCACATCGGGCGGCAAAGCCGCTTGAGTTTTGCGAGTCGCAGATGCCGGACGAAGACAAACAAGAGACCAACCGGCGCACGGGTATCGCGTACGGCGCGGCTATCTCTTTGTTCGCCGCTGTGGTTTCCGGACTTCTGCTGGGATGGCTGCTTGACCGTTGGCTCGGCACGAAGCCGTGGTTGCTTGTTGCGGGCGTGACCCTGGGTTCTGTCGCAGGTTTTTACGAGTTCATCCGGGCCACCTCGCGACTTTCCTGATGCCGCGCATATCGAGCAGAATGACAGCTTTTAGCTTAGTAAAATCTTCTCAACCAATCTGCAAACCTCTTCGTCTAAAGTATTGACCTGATGGCGGCTGCTCGTTATAGTCAGTGAACCAGGGTTAGTGCCCGGTGGCCCCTCCACCAACGCAGATAAAATTGGCCAGCCTCAATGTCGATTCATTAGTCTTGACGAGAGAGCGTCCCCTTATGAGATACCGTGCTTCCTGTTTGCAACGGCGATTCCCAGGCTTGGTGTGCGCGACTCTTCTGGTCCTCGTTTGCCTGAGCCAGTCGGCTTCGGCAGCAAATCAGAAGAGTCCGGTTCTGTACAGTCTTTCCGCAGCCTCGACGCGCGCGGTTGTCATGGAATCGGTTTCCCTGGTCGGCGAGCCGTTCTCGCTGAATATGGAGACGAACTTCAGTCCAGCCGATCCGCGCACGCGCATCAGTTTGTTTGGTACGGACTTTCAATTTCTCCAGGGTGAGGGAGCTAACTCCCTCACCGCAGACGCGCAGGATGCCGCAGGGAACATTTATTCGCTGAAAGTTGAATACGCCAATACCATTCCCGGGTTTTCCGGCGTTTACATGATCGTCGCGCGGCTGAACGATCAGATGCCGAGCAACCTGGGTGACGTGCTGGTGCGAGTGAATCTGCACGGCATGTCGAGCAATCGCGTTCGCGTCGCGATTGGCCAAATCGGTGGCGGACCTCCGGACGATCCCGGCGCAGTCGGCACGCCCGCGCCGTCAACGCCGCCCAGCGCAGTTCCCCCGCTGACAGCGCCATCGTACGGACCGAACGATCCAAACGTTTCTGTCGCGGATATTCGTCGCTTACTCGATCAAGCGACATGGGGCCCGGTGGGCGATGGCAGCGACGTGACGCACATCCAGCAAGTGGGACTGCGCGCCTGGCTCGACGAACAATTCACCGCGCCGGTTTTGAATCCGACGGATGGATCGGATTATCCGGACCTTGCGTTTCCGGCAGATGATCAAACTGCTCAATGCGGGACCGATCAGAATTGTCTGCGAGACAATTACACAATCTATCCGGTGCAGAAGCAGTTCTTCACGAACGCTCTGACGCGAAATACCCAATTGCGTCAGCGCGTAGCGTGGGCTCTTCATCAGATTCTGGTGATATCAAATCGCGACATCGTTGAGCCGTCGTGGATGGTGCCGTACTTACAGGCGCTGGATCGGAACGCATTCGGCAGTTATCGCATGCTAATGAATGACGTCACGCTGAATCCCGGAATGGGGCAATACCTCGATATGCGCGTCAGTACCGCGACGAACTCAAACGAGAACTTTGCGCGCGAGGTTCTGCAACTCTTCTCGGTCGGCGTGAACCAGGTGAATCTGGACGGCACGCCAGTTCTCGATTCCCAGGGCAAACCGGTTCCGACATACACGCAAACAAATGTTAACGAATTTACGCGGTTATTCACCGGCTGGAACTGGCAGGCGGCGTTCCAAGTGCCCGTACCGGGCGGTGGCACATCGGGTGCAACCAATTATCGTGATCCGATGTTGCCGCGCGGCGTGAACGGCACGCACGACGTTGGATCAAAGACACTCTTCAATGGGACAGTCGTTCCTGCTTGCAGCAGTCCGAACGGCGCCGCTAACGCTGCTTGCGCGCAGACCGATTTGACCGCGGGCCTGGACAATATTTTCAATCACTCAAATGTCGGCCCATTTGTCTCGCGACAGCTGATTCAGCATCTGGTCATGAGCAATCCTTCACCGGCTTACGTCCAACGCGTCGCCTCTGTTTTCAATAGCGATTGCAACGGCCTTTATCCCGAGAGTCCTTGCGGCGCGCGTGGAAATCTGAAGGCTGTCGTGCGGAACATTCTGCTCGATCCGGAAGCACGCGGCGATTTCAAAACTGATCCGAACTACGGCAAGCTGCGCGAGCCCGTGCAGTACATCAACAACATCCTGCGCGCCTTTAACGCCGCCAGTGACGGTGTTATCGGGAATCGTAATCCCGCGTCTGGCGGGGACATGCCCGCGCAACTCGACGAGCCGGTTTATCAGCCCACCACCGTTTTCAGTTATTACATGCCCGATTATGAAATACCCGGGACGAAGCTGCTCGGCCCGGCGTTTCAGATTCTGTCCACGTCAACGACGTTGCGGCGCGCGAATGTCGCAAACACGCTCATCTATTCCGGCATTCCGGTAAGCGCTAACTCGCCGACGGGCACGCAACTGAATTTTACTTCGCTCGATACGCTGGCTTCGGGCGATACGAGTGGCGGCCAGTTGGTCGATCAACTTAACGCGTTGCTGTTGCATGGAACCATGTCGACGACAATGCGCAGCTCAATTCTGACGGCTGTCTTGAGCGTGCCGACATCCGACGGCAACTTCGCGCGCAAGCGTGTGCAGACCGCAGTCTACCTGGTGGTAACTTCGCCGCAATTCGACGTGCAGAGGTAACATCGATGGCCCAAACACGCAGAGACTTTATTCGCAACACGGCCTGCGCGCTCGGCAGCATGGCGCTGGCTTCCACGGTCGACACGCTCGGTCTGGTGAACGCTTACGCGCAGAGCGCGGCGGATTATCGCGCGCTCGTGTGCATCTTTCTGAGCGGCGGCAACGATTGCAACAACCTGGTCGTCGATCTCAATCAATACAGCGGCTATTCGAACGTGCGTAATGCTGCGGGACTCGCCATTGCGCAGGGAAGCCTGCTGCAGATTTCGCCGTCAAGCGGTGGCTCTTTCGGTTTACATCCCAACCTGCCGGAACTGAAGACTCTATTTGATCAGAACCATCTCGCGATCGTCGCCAACGTCGGTCCGCTCGTCGAGCCGTTGACGCGCACGACCTATCAGAACGGTACCGGCAAGAAGCCGCTGCAACTCTTTTCTCATTCAGATCAAGTGGGACTGTGGCAGTCTTCAGTAGCGAACGACGTGGTCCAAACTGGGTGGGGTGGCCGCATCGCCGACAAGACTGGCAGTCTCAACGGCGCAGCGACGTTTCCGCAGATGACTTCGATTGCCGGCATCAGTCTGTTTGTGACCGGCGCGAGTGTGCGGCCGCTTGCCATCGGAGACTCGAACACAGCGCTTAACGCAGTTTTGCCACTCAACAATCCATCAGGCGGCGCGGGATTCACAACTGCGCAGAACACCGCGCGACGATCAGCATTCGATCAAATCAATGCGTTGGATCCTGGTGTGACACTGATTAAGGCCTCTGAATCGGTGCGCTCCAGCGCACTGCAAACACAGGCTGCACTAGCGTCCGTCAACCCATCACTCGCCACCGTCTTTCCGAATACGACGCTCGGACGCCAGTTGCTTCAGGTCGCGCGTGTAATCAAGGCGAGTACGGATGCCACCGCCGGTATCAACATGAAGCGGCAGATCTTTTTCTGCAATCTTGGCGGCTTTGATACACACAGCGTGCAGATTAATGGCCAGGGAACTTTGCTGCAGCAACTCAGCCAGGCCATGAACGCGTTTTATGCCGCCACGGTCGAACTGGGCATTGCGTCGAACGTCACGACGTTCACGCTTTCGGACTTCGGACGCACGCTCTCGCCGTCCGGATCAGGCGCCGCGGCGGTCGGCAGCGACCACGGGTGGGGCAGTCATCACTTTGTGATGGGCGGTGCGGTAATTGGCGGCAAGTTGTACGGCGCCTATCCGACGCTTGCCCTGAATGGTCCTGACGACACAGACAACCGCGGTCGTTGGATTCCGACCACTGCGGTCGAGCAATACGGAGCGACGCTCGCGAATTGGTATGGCCTATCAGCGAGTGACTTTCCGGCCGTCTTCCCGTTGTTGAGCCACTTCTCGCCCTCGAGCCTGGGCTTTATGATGTGAAGGTGCGGTCAAACAGAAAAATGGGGTCTGCAGAATCAGAGCATGAGACATGCAGCCCGGCGATTCACTCGTCGGGCTGTTGTGTTTTGTCTGCACGCTCGCGTCTTGTTCGAGCAGTTCGCCTGGTAAGAATTGATCCAAAACTCATCGCGGCTTTCGTGTTGTTGACGATTGCGGTGGCCCTCGTTTTATTCACGGACAATTCGGCGAATCCGAGCGCGCGTGCAAATTTCAGCGGACCGCCGGCCGGTTTCACAGGCGCGCCGGGCGAGCTTAGATGCGATGACTGTCACACGACGCCGACACAGAGCAACGGCTCGATTACCCTGAATGTTCCTTCTACCTACACGCCGGGACAGACGTACACTATCACTGTGACGCACATGACGACTGACTCGTCGCGTAAGCGCTGGGGATTTGAACTGACCGCGCTTGATGGGGCCGATCAGAAAGCCGGCACGCTCATAGCGCCGGCCAACGGTCTCACACAGGTGATTAACAATCAGGGACCTTTCCCTTCGCGACAGTACATCGAGCAGACCACCCTCGGCAGTTTCGAGGGACAACAGTTTGGCGCGAGCTGGACGTTTCAATGGACAGCGCCGGCTGACGTCGTCGGTGTCATCACTTTCTACGTGGCGGGCAATCAGGCAAACGATGACGGCAACAGCTCAGGCGATAATATCTATTTCACTTTTGCCGCAGCCCAGCCGGCGTCTGGGCCGCAGCTGCGATTGGAACAGAATGGTCCGAATGCGAATCAAGCCGCGGCTCTGGATGCGGTGCTCTTCATTCGAGATCCATTTCATGTTCAGACCGTCGCGCCCTGGTTTTACCCGGGTACAGATCAGAACACGCGCGTGATGGTGTTCGCAGCGAATCTACCTGCCGGCTCCGTTGTCGTGAATCTCATTGACGCGAATAATCAAAGTTTCGACGTCGCGGCGGCGGACGTGCGCACTGTTGCGGCTTCCGATTTCAGTCAGGTCACGTTCCGGTTGCCTGATAACCTGGCTACCGGCACGTGCACCGTTACAATCAAAGTCGGTTCGTCAGTAAGCAACGCCGGCACGATTCGAATAGTGCCCTAGCGTCTGCCGCGCGGATGACTCACTCACTCAATCAATCCTTCCTTTGTTCGCATATACTTTCGGCTTCGCTCCAAGCGAGAGGGGAAAATCACGATGACATCTCGATGGGAATTATTCTTTGGCGGGTTTGTGTTGCTAATGCTAATGGCAATGTTTGCTCAGAGCGTTAGCGCGCAGCCTCAATCGTCCGAACCTGTTGAAATTCATATCACGGCCAGGCGTTTCGAATTCGATCCGCACACGATTACGCTTCAGAAGGGGCAGCCGGCGAAGCTCGTCATTACCTCGGAAGATGTAGATCACGGCTTCGCCATTGAAGAATTCGATGTCAATGTGAAGATCCCGGCAAAGCAGACAAAGATTGTTGAATTCACGCCAGACCGCACCGGGCGTTTTAACATTCATTGCACCGTCTATTGCGGCGCGGATCACGAAAACATGACAGCTGAACTCGTAGTCGAAGAACCTCAATCGGTTGGCGCGAACATGAAAGTTACTTTCGATGAACAGTCGCCGGGCGTCGCGATTATCGAATCAGATGGTCAGCGTTATCGAATCGATACTGCTACGAAGACGGTGACACGAATCGCAGACGAAGCGGCGGCCGCGGTTCCTCATCCGGAACCAAAGGTCGAGAGACCGAAGGAAAATACCCAGGAACCCTATGACTATCGCCTGGTCAACGTGCCGACACCGAAGCGGGTCGTGCGTGGCAGTGTGAACCTCTACTTTACGCACCGCTTCACCCAACCAATTAGACCGCTCGACGACAGTGCGCGCCAGCTTTTTGGGCTCGACAGTTTCGGTGTTGCGTCATTCGGTGTCTTCTATGGCATCACCGACAAGCTTTACGCGTCCGCGTATCGCTCGCCGCTATGCCAACGCGGCTTGTGCCGGACCATCGAAGTCGGGTTGGGTTATCACTGGCTCGATGAAAAGAAGGGCGAATCGCCGATTGCTTTGTCGACGTACGCAAGCATCGAAGGCGACGAGAACTTTACCCGCAACTACACCTACAATCTGCAGGTGATGGTCGCGCGCAGCCTGACCAAATACGTCAATCTATTCTTTTCACCCGCCGTTCATCTCAACGCCAACGGTCAACGTAGATTCGATCCGCAAGCGAACAATTTCTTTCCGCCGGCTGCGGCGGCAGACGCGTTCCGCCAGGACAAACACGCTGGTTCTTTTGGTTTTGGCGTAAACGCGCGCATCAGGCCAACTGTTTCTTTGCTTTTTGAATACACGCCGCGGGTCGGTTTCAAGCTTGGGCGTGTCCGACCGATCGTCGGTCCGGGCTTCACCGTGACCGGCTTTACGGTGGATTCAGAAGCGGAGATCGGCTTCGGCATACAGAAAGACATTGGCCGCCATTCGTTCTCGCTCACTTTCTCGAATACGCAGACAACGACGACGTCTCGTTACAACTCGAGCAATTTGGTCTTACCCCCGAGCAGATTCATCCTTGGGTTCAATTTGTATCGCAGGTTCTTGAAATAAAAAGACGAGGTTTAGCGTTTGCCGTTTGGCTGCTAACTACCTCCTTGAGCAGCGTACCTTGCGGGTCGATCTTGACTGACGTCGGATTGCCCGTTAGACGAATCATCTTAGTCGTTGATTTGGCGGTCGGATAGATTGTTGTCTTTTCCACTTTGCCGTTAACGACAAACTCAACCGGGACCGGATCGAGAAAGGCCTCGCCTGATTGAAGTTGATTAAGCTTAAGCCATACGCTGGTGGCCGCCCGCCGCTCCATCGAGCCCCACTGCAACTCGTAACGAGGATGGCCGGCACCGTAAATCCAACGCGCGAAAAATTGCTTCAAGTCCTTGCCTGATGACTTCTCCAGCGCCGTGCGCAAATCCTCGGTGGTTGCATTGGCTTCCTTGTGCGCGTTGTAGTAATCGCGCAGTCCTTTGAAAAATGCTTCATCGCCCAGCCGCATGCGCAGCATGTGCAAAACCCACGCGCCTTTCTCGTAATTGTTAGGATTCAACATCCCCATCAGATCCTTAGTCTCGGTATCGTGAATGGGGAAGCTTGCCTGCTTCTCAAAAGTGAAGTAACGCTGCGCGGCGTCGTTCATGTAAGCGCGAAACGCATCTTCGCCGTCGTGCTTTTGCACAAACAAACCGGCGAAATAAGTTGCGAATCCCTCGCTCAACCAAAGATCTGCCCAGGTCGATTCTGTTACTGAGTCGCCAAACCACTGGTGCGCTATTTCATGAGCGACCACGCTCTCAATGCGCTGGGGAATGCCGAAGCGGGAGCTATTGTCATTGGCATTGCCCAGCGGCGCGCTGACTGATCCTTTCTGATCAAAGAGAGTGCTGGTGAAAACGATTGCGCTGGAGTTTTCCATTCCTCCGAATCGCGTGGCCCCGACAATGAGGGCAAGCTTCTCGTAGGGGTAAGGCGCGACGACCTGACTGAAGTAAGTCAGCGCCGGCGCCGCAGGTGAAAATCCTTTCGGCGCATAGTCGCGATCATGCTGCGGAACATTGAACATGAGGTTGGTGACAGATTTGTCCGGCGAGTTAATTATCGCGCCCTGGTTCACCGTAATGATCATGCAATAGGGCGGGATAGGTTTAGGTTCGTCAAATTTCCAGTGCGAAGTAGCCGCGTTGCCCGTGAGTGTCACGAACTTTCCGTTCGCAATCACTTCATAACGCTGCGGCGCCGAAACGGTGAACGACACCGAAGCCTTTGCCGAGGGATGATCCAGCGAGGGAATCCAATAGTGCACGCGATTGGGCCAGTTGTCTCCGGTCGCCGATTGATTCCCGTCACGATCTTTTGCGAAGACCATGCCGTCCTTCGGATGGCCGTGATATGTGATCGTCACATCCAACTTCTGCCCACGCGTGGCAGCGTGCGGCAATACCACATTCAGCGTTTCCGCCGTTCTTTCGGTTCGCGCCGGCTCTCCACTCACTACTACCGAGTCGATCGGCATCTCGCCAAAATCGAAATCAATCTTTGTAAGGCTCGCGGCCAGCACTTCGACGATGATCTGTGCGCGGGCGGATTTGAATTCAGTAATCTGGTCGTCGAAAGCAATGTCGATGTCGTAATGAAGCGGTCTCCAGGTTGTGACGGCCCGCTCAGTGCGTTGCGCCAACAACGGCCCGACAGCGAATAAGAGAAGGGCGGTGATCGAACAAGCGCGCCCCATCAGCTTTACGGTATTTTTCTTCATCTTCATCTCAGTCCAAGCATTAAGAGCGCCGAACGATCAGAGACATGGCCGCCGCTGCTTCTCCAGCTATCATACGCCGCGCGTTCATCGCCGCTAACAGGTCGGTTACCGATGCGCGCCGCCGGTGTTCGCTCAAAGGCGCGTTCGGTGAGCGCCATGTGTTTAGTTCGAATATGCAGTGAATTCGGGTTCGCCAGCGCTCTCTCGGCCGATTCAATGTCCCCAAATAGTTCTTCGTATGCCCGGAGGTGCCAGATCCTTTTGCCTTCCAGCTCTTCGATGGCGATGACGCGCAGTAAGCCGTAACCACTCTCGAGTTGGAATATCAAATCGTCTCCCGGCAGGAACTGCTCACTCATGGTCGTAAAGTTAGCAGTAACCAGATGTGAACTTCAATTGATTGAAAAACGTCAGTGTGAACTCTAGAATGCCGGGACCAAGTTGAGTTCCAAGCAAGACCACTACCAGATTCTCGGCGCGCGGGCTGATGCCTCGGCGAAGGAGATTGAGCGCCTCTACAAACGGCAGGCGCACAAGCGCCACCCTGATCGCGGTGGCGCTGAGGACGACATGAAAGCGCTGAACGAAGCGTACCGAGTCTTGCGGGATGAAGATTCGCGACGCGCGTACGACGACGCGCGCCGGCAACCGAAGCAGAACCGGCGCGAGGTTCGCGCTGCCGCGCCGGCTGCTCGCGAGGTAGGCGTCTACGGACAGTTATTGAGCGCACTCCTGGCCATCGCTCTCGGCTTGATGTTGCTGCTGTTGGTGCGCTTTAACGGTCTGTGGTTTCTTTGGCCGTTGTCGATTTTGGCGCTCGGAGTGATCTTGTTTGGCATTATCCTGGCGCATTCAGCGATGCAGAACGGGCGCCGCTTGTTACCGGCAACACATCCGGTGCGTCGCTTCCGAGCGATTCCGGAGATCGCTTTTTGGTTGGTGATAATCGGCGGCGGCGTGAGCCTTTATCTCATCATGTCGTCAATCTAGAAATGATTACAGGACTCGATCTACTGTTTCTGGAAGTAAACAATCTCGAAGAGTCACTCGAGTTCTATCAGGACGTGCTGGGATTCAATATCGAATCAAACGAACCGGACGCTGAGCCACCGATCGCTTCACTACGATCCGGTTCGCTGCGCGTCACTCTGGTGCAGCAGCTTGAGACCATGTTAAAGCGGGGCCGCGGCGTGCATTTCGTGCTCGGCGTGACCGATGTCGATCAGTTCTACCAGCGATTGCGGGCGCGACAAGTAAACGTTGCCGAACCAAAGGATGAAGGCTGGGGCGGACGATTCGTCAGTATGCAGGATCCTGACAGCTACCGGTACTTTTTCGTGACCTGGACATGAGAAATCAACGAACCCAACTCGGAGATCCAACATGAACTATCAACATATTGAGAACATGCTGATCAGGTATAGAGGTCAAGCTGTCGACATTAAGACTATTTCTGGCGGAGTTTACGAAGGCACGATCAGCGACGTCACGAACGACTATGTGGCGCTGAAAGTTAAGGACGCAGCGGGCGGCGAAGCCCTTGTGTTCATCCTGCTGCATGCTATCGAATCCGTCTCGCCGCAAGGTCCCGCTTAACATCAAAAATGCTGAAGTGATCTGTAACGAGATTTTTTGTAAAAACTTTCTGGTTTCAGTTGCATCCCATAGTTGACTTGTGCATAATCTCGTCTGCGCCCGCCTCCCCGGTGGGCGAAGTGGTCGCGTGGGGTGAGGACACGTGGCCTTAGGGTGGGGCTTGTGGGAGGGCCCCGCCCGCTTTTATTTTTGGGCCCTTGCATTCGCTCTTCACACTCGTCATGGCATTTCTTCGGTTGACTTTCAAAACAAGTGGCATAACATACGGCACAGATAATTAGCCCCAATGGCCACGTTATCTCAAGCACAATGAAGCAGCCGGCCACCACTGGGTGAGCGACCGCCACAGTAGCGCTTTTCTTGAAGGAGTTGCACGCTGTGGCATTTTTGCGCTCTTCAGTTAGTTTGAGCTGGTTGCGATTAAGGACGGAATGGCCTCATTAAAGCGTCTGCTGGTCGGTAGCCCGATTCGAACAGCGCGCTTAGCACACGAACGGCTCACCAAGAAAACGGCGCTGGCAATTTTCGCGTCCGACGCGCTTTCCTCTACAGCCTACGCGACTGAACAAATTCTGCTGGTACTGGCGGCCGCCTACATCTATGGGCAAGGGAACGCGTTTGGTCGCGTCGTGCCAATCTCAATCGCAATCTGTTTGCTGCTGGTAATTGTTACTCTTAGTTATCGGCAGACGATCCACGCGTATCCTTCCGGTGGTGGCGCGTTCATTGTAGCTAAGGAAAATCTCGGCACGATTCCTGGATTGATCGCCGGGGCCTCGCTGTTGGTCGATTACGTGCTCACCGTTTCAGTTTCAGTCGCTGCCGGTGTTGAAGCTATCACGTCGGCAACTCTGGGGACCCGATTTGAGGGCCTGCATGATCATCACATCGTGCTGTGCCTTTTCTTCATTGGACTCATCACCGTTGCTAACCTGCGCGGCGTCCGCGAAGCCGGCGCGATGTTCGCAGCGCCCAGCTATGCTTTTATTTTTAGTTTCCTTTGCCTGATCATTTATGGACTCGTTCGCTTTTACTTGCATCCCGATCTGGCCGCAACTCCGAACGAAGCTGATCTGAAAATCGCGGAAGGCTATCATCCCTCGCCTTTGCACCTGTTTCTTCTTCTAGGCGCGTTCGCCAACGGCTGTGCGGCGTTGACGGGAATCGAAGCGATCTCGAATGGCGTGACGGCTTTCAAACAACCTGAGGCCAAAAACGCCGCAATCACTTTGTCGTGGATGGGTTTTCTGCTGGTTGTAATGTTCGTCGGCGCCAGCGTGCTTGCATACTTCTTCAAGGTGCACCCACTGGAACACGAAACAGTGATTTCCCAGATCGCGCGGGTAGTGTTCACCGGTCCTGTCGGTTGGTTCTATTACGTGGTTCAGGCAACCACGGCTTTGATCCTGATTCTCGCCGCCAACACATCCTTTGCGGGTTTTCCGCGCTTGGCTTCTCTCCTGGCGCGCGACCGGTACTTGCCCCGGCAACTTGCTAACCTCGGCGATCGGCTGGTGTTCTCAAATGGAATTATCCTGCTAGCAGGTTTCTCAGGGCTGTTGGTGTGGGCTTTTCGTGGCGATACCAGCCGGCTGATTCCGCTGTACGCAGTTGGAGTCTTTCTTTCCTTTACCCTCTCCCAGGCCGGCATGATCATCCACTGGTGGCGCGAGGGACAACAGCTTCGCGCCATGCGCGGCGCTGCCGTGACGGGAACCGGATCAGCAGAGCAAGTCGCGAAGAAACAATCCGCGGAACTCAGGCTTACCGGAAAGCTGGAAGGCCTTCGGCTCACCAAACCAGGGAGCGAGCCAAAAACTCTTGCTGAAGTCGTTCAACTGGAAAAGAAATCGCATTGGAGAAAGTCTCTCGTCATTAATACCATCGGCGCCGTTGCCACCGGCGTGGTCCTCTTTGTCTTCATCGCCACGAAATTCATTCACGGCGCCTGGGTCGTCGTTCTCCTCATCCCCTTGCTGGTTTTGCTGTTCATGCGAATTCACGGGCATTACATTGAAGTTGCGAAACAACTTTCGACTGAGGGTCTGGGCCAATTGCGGCCCATTCATCACGAAGTGATCGTGCCGATATCGGGAATTCATCGTGGAGTCATCGAGGCTCTGGAGTACGCGAAATCAATCGCGCCGCACCACGTGACGGCCGTATACGTTAATCTCGATGATGAAGCGGCGCAGAAGCTGCGCGAGAAATGGCAGCAGTGGGGATCGGGAGTGAATCTCGTCGTGGTCGCCTCGCCGTATCGCTCACTGGCGCGACCACTTCTGAATTACATGGACCGGGTCAGGCGCACGAAACAAGGTGTGGTAATCACCATCGTCCTGCCTGAATTTGTGCCCGCTAAGTGGTGGCAGAACCTCCTACACAATCAAAACACTCTGTTTTTGAAAGGGGCGCTGCTCTTCAAGAAGGGAATCGTGGTGACGAATGTCCCTTACCACCTGGAACACTAGCGCTCAACGTTAATTCGGAAAGCGTTCACGCGATTGTCGGGAGTTAGGCAGTCGCGCTCATCGCCCGCCCGGCGAGAAAGCACGAACGGCAATAGACCGGCCGGCCTTGTGAAGGATAAAACGGCACCGTAGTTTGTTGTCCGCATTGGGCGCAGACAACGGTGACTTCGATTCGTTGTCTGATCCCCGCCGTGTGCGACGCGGAGATGGCCGCCAGCCTTTCGTTCTTTGCCTGCTTGCATGACTTGCAGCGCTTCGGCGGGTTCTTCAATCCTTTGTCGTGAAAGAAAACCTGCTCGCCGGCCGTCCATACGAACCTCTCGCCGCAATCGACACATTTTATTTTCTGATCGTTAAATTCGGACGAACTGGCAATCTCAGCCGTGAGGACTTCGGTCTCTGGCATCTCTCGTAACCTCCCCAGGTTGGTGCTGGCCCGACTAAGCGTCGGGACACAGTTCTACTGCTCTATGGAGGCTGACGAGGAGGCCGAGAAGTCAGGGCTGAATGCTGGTTAGCTGCGGAAATGCGGCGAGCACCCAAAAGCGACGGCCACAGCGCGCTGCAACTTATAACTAAGCCGCGAGCCTGTCAAGATATTTTGCCGCAAAACATCGCTCGATTTGCGGTTGATTCATTGTTAGCATGTCGGCGCAAATATGAGAGTACTGGTGATTGGATCGGGTGGTCGGGAGCACGCACTCGTCTGGGCGCTAAAAAGAACATCGGCGCGGCCGCTGCAATTGTTCTGTGCGCCGGGAAATGCGGGCCTTGCTGAGATCGCGCAGTGCGTGGCAATCGCCGTTACCGATGTCAACGCATTAGCTGATTTCGCCGAGCGGGAGCGTATCAATCTGACGATGGTTGGGCCGGAATCCTCGCTTGCCGAGGGAATCGTAGACGAATTTCAGCGGCGCGGCTTGCGCATTGTGGGGCCGAGCATGGACGCAGCGCGGTTGGAAACCAGCAAAGCGTTCGCAAAGGATTTCATGGAGCGTCATAGCATTCCGACGGCGCGCTTTCGCGTCGCATCTTCTGTCGCGGAAGCGCAGGACGTTTTGAGTAGCGGAGAGTTTGGAGACGAGAGAACACCTCTGGTCGTGAAAGCCGACGGCCTCGCAGCCGGCAAAGGCGTCGTGGTCGCGCAGTCTCGCGACGAAGCGTCACAAGCCATTGGCGAAATCACCAACCTGGGAGCAGCGGCACAGCGGATCGTGATTGAAGAAGCCCTATTCGGCCGTGAAGCCTCTGTTCTGCTGTTCTCAGACGGGAAAGACTTTCGGCTGATGCCGCCCGCACGCGATCACAAGCGCATCGGCGATGGCGATAATGGTCCGAACACCGGAGGCATGGGGGCGGTTACCGATTCGCACGTTATCGACGACGTGATTTTAAGAAGAGTAGTCGCCGAAATTGTAGAACCCACCCTGCAAGGAGCGAGCGCGGAAGGATTTCCTTTCCGCGGCATCCTCTTTATCGGTTTAATGCTCACTGCCGGCGGCCCCAAAGTTCTGGAGTACAACGTCCGTTTTGGAGATCCCGAGACACAGGCAATCCTTGTCCGTCTGCAAACCGACTTAACGGAAATTCTTGAAGCCATCGTCGATGAGCGTTTGGGCGACGTCGAGGTGGAATGGTCTGGCGAATCATCCGCCTGTGTGGTGCTCGCTGCGCGTGGTTATCCGGCCAAACCGGAAACTGGCGCGCGCATCCACGGACTCGGGCCAGATGGGCAACACACAGACGCCGTCGTTTTCCATGCAGGCACAACTCGCGGTGCAAACGGCGAATGGTTAACCGCGGGCGGGCGGGTTCTTGGCATCACCTCGACGGGTGAAACGCTGGAAGTAGCGCTGTCGCGATGCTATGCCGCGGTCGCCGGCATTCGTTGGGAAGGGATGCATTACCGGCGCGACATCGGCCGAACGCCCACGCCAACCGCGGCGGCAACGGGCTGAGAATCAGCGAATTTGTCCTGCTTCCTGGCGCGTGCCTTTTCTCTGCTCACTGCTTACTGCTCACCGCTCACTCTCTGCTATACTCACCGCGAAAATTGGCTGAACTGCAACAGTTTGCGCTCCGCCGACGTAATATTTGACGGCGCTTCTGGACCGCTGGTGAAGCCAATCCGACTTCAAAAATCGACTCTCTGGAGGATGCAGAAATGGGACTGTTGACGCGACTAAAACGTTCGATGCGCGCGCTGTTTGGCGGCGTGATCGAGAAGACTGAGGATCCGGAACTCATTCTCCAGCAGACCATCCGCGACATGCGCGACCGGATTCCGGATCTGAACAACTCTGTCGCGCAGGTGATGGCGACCGAGAAGTTGCTCGCCAAAAACAAAGAGCGGCTGGAGCAACAGGTCGTCGATCTCGATTCGAAAATCAAAGCTTCGATCAAGATGAATCGCGACGACATTGCCTCGGCCTACATCGGCCAGCTGCAGCAAGCGCAACTCGACCTCTCGAAAACCGGACAACAACTCGAGCACGCCGGCCTGGCGTCGAAGCAGGCGCTAAAAGCTCGGGACAATTACATGCTGCAAATGCAGCGGCGCACGGCTGAGGCCATGCAGCTTATCAATCAGTCGAAGCAGGCAAAACTTCAGGAACAACTCGCGCAGACAATGGCCTCGTTCCAGATCGGCGACGACGCGCAGACATTCGACGAAATGCGCGACAAGATCGATCGCCGCGCCGCCGCTGCCGAGGCCCGGATGCAACTAGGGACCGCTTCAGTCGATTCACAGATGCAGGAAATCGAAAAAGAAGCGATGGACATGCAATTGCAGGACAAGCTGCTCGCGTACAAGCGCGAAATGGGTCTGTTGCCCGAGGGGTCGTCGGGGAGTGCAACACCGCAGGCTCTGCCTGCGCAAGGTGAGACAACGCCGCAGTCGTGAAGCTTTGCGGTACTTTGCGACTTTGCGCCTTAGCGTGAATCGCCTCGTCCCGAACAATTAGACAATTCAGTTCGTACTATCGATGGACTTGTCGAAGATCGATTTTCGTTACGTGAAAGAGGCTTTCAAAGAGCCTCTGAATTTCTGGGGCATGGCTGGGTTCGCCGTGGCGGCGGCGTTTTTTTGGGATGTGACGCCGCTGTTGATGGGGCTCGGCGCGGAAGGATTGTATCTGGTGACCATTCCCGCGAGCCCTTTCTATCGGCGCTACATCGAGCGGCGCGAAAAACAGCGCCAGTACAAACTGCGTGACGCCCAGCGTGAACAGTCCATCAAAGCTTTCGATCCACGCGAGCGCGAAGCTGTCGAATACCTGCGCTGGATGAAGAACCAGATTTATTCGAACTACCGCAAATTCACCAACAGCAAAGAAATTCCCGCAAACCTCAGAACTCTGGATCAGCGTTGGGAAGACTTCGTCGATCTGCTGGATGTCTATCGCCGCCGCAAACATCACCTGCGATCCATCAACCGCCAGGCAGTCCAGAACCAGCTGAAGCAAGCCGAACACGCCGTTCAGACCGCGACGGATGATCGGCAGAAGCGGATTCAACAAGCGAACGCCGAGATCCTGCGTCGTCGCGTCGCGGCCTTTAACGATCTAGAGCGGTCCGTTCGCTTGGTCGAAGGCCAACTGCAATCGATTGAAAACTTCTTCGGCCTGGTTAATGATCAAGTCGTAACCCTGCCTACTCCCGAACGCGTCTCCGCCTTGCACTTCGAGGAACTCAGCGACTCCATCGCTATGACGCGTCAGATGCTGGAAGAGACGGCGGACACCTACGGGCTCCTCGACAACCAACATCGCGAGTTGGATCTGCTTCTCTCGAGCGGTTCAAGCTCGAAGTAAACTCACCACCAGGAGACTAAGACGCCAAGCAAAACACAAACTCAGATCAAAGTTCTTTGTGGCTCTTTGTCTTCGTGGTAAATCGTCGTTCTAACGCATTGTTTCCCCGCCAGTTAACCTCAAGTACTTCATCAGAAAACCCACTGTATCGTGTTGAAAAAAAAAGTCACCACAATATATTGACATCTTGAATCAAGAGGTTTATAGTCCGTCCTGCTTTGGTTGTGACGGCTGGCGGCGGCGGCAGAAGGGCTCCAAACCCAACTCCGCAAGGGTAGTATTAACTTCGCAAACCGACCGTAGTACCTGCGTAAAATCGAATCTTTTTGGTGCGGCGATTATGAATCGTCGATGGTGTTTTATTCCTCAGACCCCGGCTCGCGTGCGGATCCCTGCGCGAGAAAGGTAAAATTAGAGATGAAATCAGCGAGTGGTGCGAAGATGACTAAGCTGTCTGAAAACGAAATCCTCCAAGCAGACGGTACACACGCCTCCGGCGTGCTGCATGCCGGAAGCATGCATACCGCTTTGCGACGGGCGATTCAGCCCTTGGGCTTGAATGCGCGCAAAGTAGTGTCGAAGCGTTACTCGCTGAAAGACGCCAAAGGGAATTCGATCGAAGAGTGGAGCGACATTGTGGCTCGCGTAGTCGCGCATGTTTCGGTGGCGGAAACTGATCCGGCCGAGCGCGACACGTTTTACAACGCGATGAGCGACATCATGAATGCGCGCGAGTTCGTGCCCAACACACCGTGTTTGGTTAACGCTGGTAAACCGAATGGCCAGCTTGCTGCGTGCTTTGTGCTCGACGTGCCGGACTCGATTGCCGGCATCATGAAGACGGCGACCGATGCGGCGATTATTCATCAGACCGGCGGCGGCACTGGATTCACTTTTGAAAAGCTGCGACCCAGCGGTTCGATGGTGCGTTCGACCCACGGAGTCGCCAGCGGTCCGGTGTCGTTCATGAACATCTTCAACACGACTACCGACACCGTGAAGCAAGGCGGCGTGCGCCGCGGCGCGAACATGGGCATGATGCGCGTCACGCATCCCGATGTGCTGCGTTTCATTCATGCGAAGAACGATCAGCACTCGCTCACGAACTTCAATATCTCGGTCAATGTCACCGACAAGTTTCTCGAAGCCGTCGACAAGAACGAGTGGTATCAGCTCGAATTCAAAGGCGAGCCCTGGAACGAGCCTGTTTTCGATCCGGTCACCGGCCGCAACTACGTCGTCTATCGCCGGCCAGACGGCTCGACGGTTGCATTCCGCGACAAAGAGGCGTTCGACACGGCTGATCTTTCCGACGCGCTGATTGAGGAGCCGCCGGCGCCCGGATTTGTCTATGCGCCGGACATCTGGAACCGCATCATCTCCAGCGCTCATAAATATGCCGAGCCCGGCATCGCGTTCATCGATGAAGTCAATCGTCACAATCACATGATGAATTCGATGGGCCCGATCATGGCCAGCAATCCCTGCGGCGAGCAGTTCCTGCACTTTGCTAACTCGTGCAACCTCGGCTCGATCGACGTGAACAAGTTCTACAATCGCGAGCAGCGCGTCGACTGGGAGCGGCTCGCCGAAGTCACGCATTGGACCACGCGTTTTCTGGACAACGTGATCGACACTTGCGCGTGGCCTCTCCCCGAAATTAACGACGTGGTGAAGCGCACGCGGCCCGTAGGCTTGGGCATCATGGGCTTTGCCGATCTCTGTCTCAATCTGAAAATTTCTTACGGCTCGCCTGCGTCCATCGACTTGATGGATGAAGTGATGGGCTTCATTCGCAAAGAAGCCTGGAACGAGTCTCTCCGTCTCGGCGCCGAGCGCGGCGTCTTTCCTGAACTCGAAGCGAATCGCGATTCTTACGCCGACTTTCTCTACAACCAGATCGGTATCTCACGTGAAGTTCCGCTCACCCCGCGTAACTATGAAGTCACGACGATAGCCCCCACGGGCACGATTTCCCTGGTTGCAGAAACATCGTCGGGTGTGGAACCCAACTTCTCGTGGGCGTACGTGCGCAAAGACACTCTCGGCACACGCACGTACGTTCACACCCTCGCCGCGCAGGCGCTCGGCCTGGATGTCGATCAAACCGATCAGGATTCGATCGATGCCGCGGCCAGTTACGTGGTCGAGCATGAGCATGAACTTCCCGGCTATTTCATTTCCGCGATGTCGATCAGTGCTGAGCAGCATGTGCACGTGCTCGCCGCCGCGCAACGCAATGTCGATAACAGTGTCTCCAAGACCTGCAACGGCGCAGTGAACGACACCGTTGAGTCAGTCGATCATCTCTATCGCTTAGCCAGACAGCTCGGCTGTAAAGCCGTGAGTTACTATCGCGACGGCTCGCGCGAGAATCAGGTGCTTACTTCCATGAAGACAGAAACAAAGACGGAAACCCCTACCGTTGTAACTACGACGACGATCATTGAACCGGCCACCGACACCCGGCCCCTGACACCTGACACCGTCGTCCCAGAGGGCCGCGCGGAATCTGAGAACGAAGCGGCAGCACGTCGCCTCGCCGAAGCCGAAGCTGCGGCGCGCAAGCAGGGTGCGATTCGGCTCGAGCGCCCGCGTGAACTCCGTGGTGCAACCTGGCGCATTCCGTTCGACGGCCAGAACCTCTATGTCACGGTCAATCACGATGAAGAAATGATCGCTGAGGTGTTTGCGACCGGCCCCATCAGCGGCGGCGTTGGCATGCTGGCTTCCAAGATGCTGCGCGGTGGTTTCGACGCGGCAGAGGTGGCCTACAGCCTGAACAAAGTCACCGGCACACACGCCGTCTGGTTCAACGAGCGTCTGCTGACCAGTCCCGAACAAGCCGTGGCCGAGTGCCTGATGATCACGAACCGAAGGTTGAAAGGCCATCCCGATTCCGCGCGCGCTTTAAAGTCGCAGCCGTCCCTGGGTACGCAGTCCTCCGGACTGCAGTCTCAGTCCTCGGTTGGTTCGGCCAACACCCAACACCCGACACCCGACACCCGTCACGTCGTGGGCGCAATTATGTCCACAATGATCAGCACTTGCCCAGAGTGTCATGGGCAACTGGAGCATGCTAGTGGGTGTGATTTCTGTCGGGATTGTGGATATTCAAAGTGCAAGTAGCGGAGTGAAGTCAGTACCATCTGCGTGAGCGGATGGGTCACAGAAGGTAGTTTGAAGTACAAGGAGAATTACAAAGTAGATTTATAAAAAACGCGGTTAGTTTCCCCTGAGGTTTATAGTTCCCCGAGCAGGGCGAGAACTCACACTCGCGATTCAATTGACCAGCTAGTTTTCCCGACTTCCGCTCAAAAGCCCAAGCCGCCAAAACCAACTTGGCCGTCGCGAGAAACCGCGACGGCTTTTATGTGAGCATCAGCTGTTGGAAAGGTGCTCGATTCGTAATGACCATTCAACGTGCGAAGGACGCCCGGCAGTCCTCGCCTTAGCCAGTGGTAAGGAGCGTTTATGTATAACTGCACATTGGAGGTAAGAAGTTTTCACGATGATAAAGTTCGGTTGGGAAAGGAAGAGCGCGACGAGATGCGTGAGCGCCGTAACACCAACCGCACCAGAGTAAGAAATGGGCTGAAGGAAAACGGGAATCCAAAGCCAATGGATTTCTTTTCGCAGGGTTCTTATGCGATGAGAACGATGGTCCAGCATAAGAAAAAGGATTACGACATAGACGACGGCATTTACTTCGATGAAGGGATTCTTACAAACAGCAACGGCACGCAAATGTCCGCGTCACAATCCAAACACATGATTCGGGACGCTGTCGATGATGGTAGCTTCACGAAGAAGCCGGATGTCCGCAGCAACTGTGTTCGAGTCTATTACCAGACTGGTTACCACGTTGATTTGCCGGTTTATCAGCGCGTATCATCATCCAACGGCACAGACACTGAGTATTACGAACTCGCTTCAGACGAATGGAAGCGTTCTGACGCAAGGGACGTAACGGCTTGGTTCGAGGGCGAATGCAGTCGCCTAAGCGTTGACAAGGAGGACGGCGGCCAACTGCGTCGCGTCTGTCGCCTGATCAAGAAATTCGCCAGAAGCCGCGAAGGTTGGCGTGATCAGATCGCGAGCGGGTTTATGATTACCAAACTCCTCACGGAGTGCTACGTTCCTGCCGCTTCACGTGACGACGTTTCGCTGGTTGACAGTATACGGAGCATCCACGATCGACTGACTAGTAACTTAATTGTGGAGCACCCTGTAACGCCCGACGAAACAATTACCAATGGAGATGCCGATATCTGTGCCGACTTCTTGAGATCCAAACTATCGGATGCATTAGGATGGCTCGACTGTATATCAAGAGTTGATTGCACGCAGGAGGAGGCGCTAAAGGCGTGGGACAAAGTCTTCAATACTGATTATTTTATCGCCAGGCTACCCGATGATCAGAAAAAACGTGTCGAAGCACCAACAATATTAAAGTCAGGCCTGGTGAGGGATTGGGCGGAGCAGTCGCCGGCGCGCGTTGAAAAAAGAGGCGGCCACGGCTATGCCTAATGACCGTTTCAAAACGGACTGTCGTCATGAAATAGCTGTTGCTCAACTCGAGAGAGAGCTTGTGTCGATTGGTGGTCGGCGACTTGGCCAGCATGAAGTTGAGTTGTACCGAAAACGTCAGTTTGTGGCGGGTTGGAGACTGCCGTTCGAATTTGCAGATCAGTCTTGTGAGGTTGATCTGCTAGTCGGAGCTGATCTCCCATTTGTGCCAGCCAGACTTGCTTTAACCGAACCACCGCCGTTCTTGACTTGGCCGCACGTAGAAGAGGACGGTGTACTCTGCGTCTGGCCAGAAAGCGTTGCGTTCCCTCCGCGTGATGTCATAGGGGTAACAAAAAGTCTGCTCGTCGAGGCTGCGGACCTGTTAGCGAAATGTGCAAAGAACGAAAACCGTAAAGACTTCCTAACCGAATTCAACTCCTATTGGAGCAAGGCGCTCGATAACAATCCGACCTCGTTCCTAAGTTTGGTGGACCCGTGTTCACCCTCACGACTCATCCGTGTTTGTCGCCGTAAGGGCTTCTCCTTATTAGGTGAAACTGAGACATCTCTGACCAACTGGATCAAAAACCGGTACACCATCGAATCTATTGAGTGCGATCAAGCTGCCTTTATTTGGCTTGAACGACCTCTGTACCCAGAAGAGTACCCAAAGACCGCCAGTGACGTTTTCGAGATTTCTCGCAATTTTGGAGTCCGTGGCGTCGAGGTCCTGGAACAACTGACGGCGACTGAAAAAAAACGCGCAGTTGTTGTGTTTGCCGCAATGACTGACAACGGACCATGTTTGGCAAGTGTTACGATAACCGCTCCCCAACATCGGTCTGCTGGCGGAAAACTCGTAGACAGTTTGGAGAAAGGATTCCGACCGGGCCACACGCCAAATCTGTTGCTTGCGAACCGGTTTTGGCAGGCTGGCACACCTGCTCAACGGGCGTCTGTGGCTCGAGTCGATGCCAAATGGATTCATGGGCGGGGTGTCGATGAACGTCAACCGGTTCTCTCTAAGAAAAAGATAGTTGTCATCGGTTGCGGATCAGTCGGCGCACCGCTCGCGATGCAACTGGCAATGTCAGGTGTTGGAGAAATCTGGCTAATTGATCCAGGAGTTTTAGAGCCAGCTAACACT
>DATNEI010000150.1:0-22644 GCA_035606795.1 Pyrinomonadaceae bacterium | reverse complement strand
TTATCAGTTGTCAGTTATCAGTTATCAGTTATCAGTTATCAGTTATCAGTTATCAGTTATCAGTTATCAGTTATCACGGACCACCGACCACCGACCACGGTCCACTGACCACTGACCACGGTCCACTGACCACTGGCCACGGTCCACTGACCCCCGACCACTGACCACGGTCCACTGACCACTTACCACTGACCACGGTCCACTGACCACGGTCCACTGACCACTGACCACTGACAACTGACCACAGTCCACTTACCACGGACCACCGACCGCGTTACAGTCTCGGAATCACCCGCCGCAACAACTCAGTAAACTGTTCGCGCACCTGCTCGCCGGTAGCCATCACTTGACTGTGATCGACAGGGCGATCAGAAACGCCCGCAGCCAGATTTGTAATGCAGGAAATCCCCATGACCTGCATGTCCATGTGGCGCGCCACGATCGCTTCAGGCACGGTGCTCATGCCAACGGCGTCGGCTCCCAGCGCACGTACCATGTGAATCTCAGCCGGCGTTTCGTAACTCGGTCCGGTCAACGACGCGTACACTCCGCGGAACATTTGCATGCCCATGTCGCGGGCTTGCTGCAATACGACATCCTGCAATTCGGGCGCGTAGCTGTTGCTCAAGTCCGGGAAACGCGGCCCGAAGCGTTCGTCATTGGGACCGATAAGCGGATTCACACCCATTAGATTGATGTGATCGGTAATAACCATCAGCGAACCGGGCGTGAACTCCACATTCAGCGCGCCCGACGCATTCGTTAGAATCAACGTACGCACGCCCAGCAGTTTCAGCACCCGAATTGGAAACGTGACTTCCTCGAGCGAGTAGCCTTCATAGAAATGAAATCTGCCTTGCATGGCAGCGACGGCCGAATCACCAATGTGGCCTATGACTAATCGTCCGGCGTGGCCTTCAACGGTCGCGCGCGCAAAGCCGGGAATCTCGTCGTATCGGATTGCGGTCGCGCCGGATAATTCGTCGGCAAAGCCGCCCAAGCCGCTGCCCAGGATTACCGCTACTGAAGTATCTGTCTGCGTGCGGGAACGAATCAGGCGCGCAGCTTTCTCTGCGCGATCATAGAGGGATGTGGTTGAGACTGGTCCTGCTGACATCTTGCCTGAATAAAGACATTACAACATTTAGCTCCGCGGACGCTATCCAGAGCTGGGTTAATGATTACTTTTCTTTCTCGTAAGGTATTCCGATAGCTTTGGGGGCGCGCGACTGGCCGATGAAGCCGGCCAGGACGATGATCGTGACTACATAAGGAATCATCTGGATGAACTGCACGGGAATCTCGACCCTGTTGAGGCCGCGGGTCAAATAACGACCGAAGACAAAGATGCCTATGCCGAGGGCTAAACTCAGAACGGCGGCAATCCAACGCTCCTTCACAAATAGCTGAACGATGAACCAAAGGATGATGAAGCTGAGCAAAAAGATTCCGACTCGCAAAATCATCACCGAAACCGGCACGCCTTGTAATTGAATCGTGAGCGCGTCAGCAAAACCGAAAAGGAGACATGCCAGCATGGTTTGCACGGGCCGCCACTTCCCAAAAATCAGAGCGGCAAGCGCAATGAATCCGCGACCCGCAGTCATGTTGCGCGTGAACAATGATGACTGGCCGATCGAAAGATACGCGCCACCGACGCCGGCCAGAGCGCCCGACAGAATCACGCCGATGTAACGAATCTTGTTAACGCTCACGCCTGCCGCGTCCGCTGCTTCCGGATTCTCTCCGACGGCGCGCAGACGCAATCCAAACGGCGTGTGATACAAAACGTAGGCAGTGACCAGAACCACGAGGAGCGCAATGAACGTAATGATCGAAACATCGGTAAAGATTCGCCATGGCGGCATGAAAGGCACGAACCGGTAAAGATTGGGCAGTAAGTGCTCTTTGGGAATCTGGGGCGTTGAGCCCGATGAAAGGAACAGCGCGCCGCTCAGAACCGCCGGCAATCCCAGAAACATGATGTTGATGCCGGTGCCGGTGACGACCTGGTCCGCCTTGAAGCGAATACATGCCAGGGCGATGATGATGGCGACGGCAACTCCCGCGACAATCGCGGCGCCCAAGCCGATCCAGGGACTGCTCGCATAGAAAGTAACGGAAGCGGCAGTGAAAGCACCGGCCAACATCAAACCTTCCAAAGCGATGTTGATAACTCCAGATCGTTCGGAGTACAGACCGCCGAGCGCGGCGAGCACCAGCGGAGTCGCCAGCCGAAGCGTGGAAAACAAAAGCGAGATGTTGAAGAGTTGTCTCATTCTTCTTTCGTCCGCCTGCGGACGATAGACAAAAGCCCAGCACTTCAGTGCTGGGTTAGAGTCGATTAAGTAAAGAGAGCCCGCAAAGCGGGCGACAGATGAATACCAATGACCAAGAATGATTCTGCCGTCCGCTTCGCGGACTGAACAGGCGGAGGACGCTTGTTTCCCAGCGATAAATCGCTGGGCTATTTCCACTCGTCCGCTTCGCGGACGAAAGACGCCTTATCATCAATCGAGGATCGGTAGCCACTTTCAGACCTTCGCTCTTTTCATCAAACCGAACTTCTTCAGTGGCCCGCGAAACATTGCTTCAGCCGCGACGAAAACGATGACGATTCCCTGCAGCATGTCGACGATGTCTTTCGAAACGTGCATGGTGAAGGCATCCACGAAAATGCCGCCGCGCAGCAGAATCGCGAATAAGATCGCGGCGATGAAAACACCAACCGGATGATTTCGCCCCAGCAAGGCCACGGCAATTCCTACAAAACCGTAGTTAGCGGAAAAGCCGTCATAGTAACGATAGCGGTAGCCCAGCACTTCGTTGATGCCGACCATCCCGGCGAGTCCGCCGGAAATCGCCATTGCCAAAATGATCTGTTTACGAATCGAGATACCGCCATACTCTGCGGCCGAAGGATTTTGACCCGTCGCTCGGATTTCATAGCCCCACTTTGTCTTCCACAAAAGCACATAAACAAAAACGCAGGCGAGAATCGCCAAAATGAAGGCGATGTTCAAAGGGATTCGCTCAGGCAGTGCGGGAATAAATTTTCCCAACCGCGCGATGTGCGCCTTCGGACTGATCTCAGCGCTTTGCATGATTGCGTCGCCGGGAATTTTGTAATGGTACTGGGTGAAGTAACTGACCAGCGCAACCGCAATGAAGTTCAACATGATCGTGTTGATGACTTCGTGCGATCCGAACTTGGCTTTCAAAAGACCGGGAATGCCACCCCAAATCGCTCCCGCGCCCATCGCCGCGATGCAACACAGCGGCAGAAGGATCAGCATTGGCAGGTTTGCGTATGGCGTATTCACGGCCGGCCCGCCCGGTGCGGCGACGGTAACTCCTCCGAATTTGATTCCGACCCAGGCCGCGGCAAATGCGGCAACGTAGAGTTGCCCTTCTGCGCCGATGTTCAGCAGTCCACACCGGAAGGCCACCGCCACTGCCAGCCCGGTGAAGATCAAAGGCGTCGCGTAGAACAAGGTGTACCCAATTCCGTCGGGCCACGAGAACGCGCTGCCGATTAGCAGCTTGTATGTTTGGATTGGACTGTCACCGATAATGAAAACGACGATGCCACCGACAACGAACGCGGCGACGACAGCGATTAGCGGAAAGAGAATTTCGCGCAGTAGTTTCATAAAGGCGGCACTAAGCACGTCCTCCAGTCATCATCAAACCAATTTCTTCATTAGTAACCGCTTTCGGATCGACTTCACCAACGATCGCGCCGTTGTGAATCACCAGCAATCGATCTGATAGTGCGGTTACCTCTTCCAACTCCGCGGAAACCAGTAAGACCGCACAACCTGCATCTCGCAGCGCGACAATCTTCCGGTGGATGAATTCGATGGCGCCAATATCAACCCCACGCGTCGGTTGCGAAACCAAAAGCAGCTTCGGCGGCAATTCAAACTCGCGCCCAATGATCAGTTTCTGTTGATTCCCGCCTGAGAGTGCCCGCGCCGGCAAGGCGGGATTGGGCGGACGCACGTCGAAGTCTTTAATCACCTGCTCAGTGCGCCGGCGAATTCCCTTCTCGTCGAGAATGATGTCGCCCGGACCGGTGACGGCCGGTTTGCGATAGTGCACACCAAGAATTGTGTTCTCAGCCAGACTCGAATCGAGCAGCAAGCCGCGCCGGTGACGATCTTCGGGCACGTGCGCGATGCCCAGTTCTTTTCGTCGCCGCGCATCGGCATTGGTAGCGTCACGGCCTTCGAAACGGATGTGGCCGGTCACGTACGCACCAGGAATCAGACCGGCGAGCGCTTCGATCAATTCTGTCTGCCCGTTACCTTCGACGCCGGCAATGCCGACGATCTCACCCGCTCGCACCTCAAACGAAACATCATTTAAGCGTTTGGCGCCATCACGACCGCTAATTGAAAGATGATCGACGCTCAGGATCGGCGCACCGGGTTTCGCATCGGGTTTTTCCACTCGCAGCAGAACTTCGCGACCCACCATCAACCGCGCCAACTCAGCGGCATTCGTCTCGCTGGTCTTCACGTTGCCGACGACTTTTCCGTCTCGCATCACGGTCACATTATCGGAGATCGCCAACACCTCCGAGAGCTTATGCGTAATAATGATGATCGTCTTGCCCTGTTCGCGCATCCGGCGAAGGATGGCGAAAAACTCTTCGACTTCCTGCGGCGTGAGCACGGCCGTCGGTTCATCAAGGATCAGCAGCTGCGCGTGACGATAAAGCGCTTTGAGCAGTTCGACGCGTTGCTGTTGACCGACTGAGAGATTCTCAATCGTCGCGTTCGGATCAACGGAGAGTCTGAATTCGTCCGAAACTTTACGAATTTCGGCGGCAGCTTTCTTGAGATCGAGCGCAGCGGCGTTGCCGGGTTCGGCTCCCAGCACGATGTTCTCGGCCACAGTCATGGGCTCAACCAGCATGAAGTGCTGATGCACCATGCCAATGCCCAGCGCAATCGCGTCATGCGGCGTGCGAATCTCGCGCACTTGTCCGTTGATCAAAATCTCGCCGCTGTCGGCGGTATAGAAGCCGTAGGCGATGCGCATCGCCGTCGATTTGCCCGCGCCGTTTTCGCCGACGATCGCGTGAATCGTTCCCGGCGCGACACTGAAGCTCACTCTGTCGTTGGCGAGCACGGCTCCGAAGCGTTTTGTGATGTCCCTAAGTTCGATCATTGGTCTCAACTGACCACTATTATTGCGTCATCCGATCAATAACCGTAATCTGCTTGCCAACGATTTTCTGCTTGGCGTCTTCGGCTTCCTTGATTGCCTCGGGCGAGACTATGTCTTTGTTGTTTTGATCGATCACATACCCAACGCCGGCGCTGTCGAGACCGAAAACGTGAAAGCCACCTTTGAAGTTATGGTTGACCACGTCTTTGACGATGTCATAAACCGCGTTATCGACGCGCTTGACCATGCTGGTCAGCACGAATCCGGGCTTGACCATATTCTGGTTGGAATCGACGCCGATCACGAAATGAGTCGCGCGACCGGTCGCATCCTTCCCATATTGCTCGACCGCATCGAAAGCTCCCAGTCCGGAATTTCCGGCAGCGGTGAAGATGACATCAGCGCCTTTGCCGATTTGCGCCAGCGCGATCTCTTTTCCTTTACCGGGATTGTTCCACGCGGCGTCCGTAACGCCCACATAGTTCTGAATCACCTGGATGTTCGGATTGACGGACTTAGCGCCTTGCTCGTATCCGCCTTCAAAGCGATGAATCAAACCAATGTCCATGCCGCCGATAAAGCCGATGGTGTTTGTCCTGGTTGATTTCGCGGCCAGTAGTCCGACCAGGTAAGAGCCTTCGTGTTCTTTGAAAACCAGCGAGGCCACATTCGGCAACTCGCTCACGCCGTCGATGATGGCGAAGTGAATGTTTGGATAATCCTTCGCGACGGTTTCCATAATGGGCGCCTGCGCAAAACCAACGCCGATAATCAAGTCGTATCCGCGCTCAGCAAAGGCGCGCATGGCTGGTTCGATTGAAGTCGGATTGCCGGGCTCAACGTCGCGCAGAATGATATCGAACGCCTGCTTCTGATTTCCCTGTTCATCCAAACATGGCTGACCGTCCGGACGACGACCACTGGCGGCGCACTTCACGCCGACCCATGCGGCGGCATTGAAGGAACGATCGTCCTTGCCGCCAATGTCGAAAACAATGCCGACCCGGATCTTATGCGGGTCGTCAGCGCTGTAACTCACGGTGTGACAGGCGACGCCCCCGAAAACGAGCAGCGCCACAATAAGCAGGCCCGAAAGTAACTTGACTCTCATAATGCGGGACCTCCATTGACTGGAGCGCAAGCGTCTCGCTTGCCGGGTGTCCCAAACTGCAACCGGGACGGTTGCGCTCCAGTCATTCGTCGATGAGTTCCTTAATCAATTCCGGCGCTGGCGCCGCCGCTTCACCGATTTGATAAGCCGTCCGGATGCGTGCGGCCGCAGCCTCGCCTCGTCCGGAGTCATCACAAAACACTACGCCGAGCGAATCACTCGCGCGCACTTCGTCGCCGATTTTGACTTCGCTGACGAACCCGACTCGTGGATCAATTTTGTCTTCGATTCGGACGCGGCCACCGCCGGCCTCTGCGATGGCATGGCCCACCTCGGCCGCATCAACCTGAGTTACAAATCCGGAGCGCGGCGATTCTACCCGAAACACTTTCGCTGTCAACGGCAGAATGCTTTGCGGGTTATCGGTCACCCGTGGGTCGCCGGACTGCGCCTCAACATTGCGACGAAACATCTCCAGAGCCGCCCCGGATTCATGGACCGTTTTTATCCGTGCCCGCGCGGCTTCAATGGTGGTTTCCAGGTCCGCCAACAGGACCATGCGCGCCGAGAGTTCTATCGAGAGATCGAGCACCGGCCGCGCGCCTGCTTCAACTTCGTTCCGCAGTAGGTTGATGCATTCGAGGACTTCGAGTGAGTGACCCACCGCCCGGCCGAGCGGTTGATTCATATCTGTGATTAAGGCCTGCGAACGAATGCCCAGGTCGTTGCCGGTTTTCACCAGCGCGTGCGCCAACTGTTTGGCCTTTTCAGGCTCGCGCATGAAAGCTCCCGATCCCGTCTTCACATCTATCACCATTGCGCCCAAACCGGCAGCGCCTTTTTTAGAAATGATCGAGGCGACGATCAACGGAATCGCTTCCACGGTCGCGGTCGCGTCTCTGATCGCGTAGAGCTTCTTGTCGGCCGGGGCGATCTCTGCCGTCTGGCCGTTCATGGCAAAACCAACCGCTTCCAAAACGGATCGAAATTCTTTCAGCGACAGATTTACGCGATAGCCGGGAATCGATTCCAGCTTATCGAGCGTGCCGCCGGTGTGGCCCAGCCCGCGTCCGGAGATCATCGGCACGCAGACGCCCGCCGCTGCCGCCATCGGCGCGATCAGCAGAGAGGTTTTGTCGCCCACGCCGCCGGTCGAATGTTTGTCGGCTTTCGGCTTCGCAATGTCAGAAAAGTCGAGAATCTCGCCGGAATGAAGCATTGCTTCAGTCAGCGCCGACTGCTCCGCGTCAGTCATTCCATTCAGGAACACCGCCATCAGCCACGCCGAAATCTGATATTCCGCGACGTCTCCGCTGGTCACGCCTTTGACGAAGAACACGATCTCGTCGCGCGACAATTCGGCGCCGTCACGTTTCCTGCGAATGATGTCCTGTGGTCTCAAAATAGATTAGTCAGACAGCAGCACAATCGCCTGCGCGCTCACTGCTTCGCCACGTCCGACCGCGTCAAGTCCTTCACCTGTTTTTGCCTTAACGCTGATGCTGCTGATGTCCACGTCCAATGTTCGCGCCACATTCAAGCGCATAGCATCGATGTAATCGCGCAACTTCGGCCGCTCAAGCATTACCGTCGCGTCGGCATTCATCACGTGATACCCGCGCTTTTTTGCGAGTTTCACGACCTGCGCAAGCATCTGGAAACTGTTTCCATCCTTCCATTGAGGATCGGTGTCGGAAAAATGAACACCAATGTCACCCTCAGCAATGGCGCCCAGCACAGCATCCATCAGAGCATGTGCCAACACATCAGAATCTGAATACCCGTCCGCGCCGGCGTCGTGCGGGACGCTCACGCCGCCGATAATCAGCTGTCGCCCCGCCGCCAATCGATGTGTGTCGCTGCCGATGCCGATGCGAAACATAAATAAAGTGGTCAGTGGTCAGTGGTCAGTTGATTCGCGAACGCCAGATCGCTTTCAGTCGTGATCTTGATGTTCCGTGAACTTCCCTCGACCGTTACTATTGCGATGCCCAGCCGCTCAACCAGAAAGCTCTCGTCAGTAATCTCGATGCCTTGCGACTCTAACTCGTCAATCTGCTCGAACGCGCGTTTCAAAATATCAAGACGGAAACATTGGGGCGTTAGCGCCCGACGCAATTCTGCGCGAGGCACCGTTGCTACAATTCGATCACCGTCGACACGCTTGATTGTGTCCGCCACAGCTGCGGTCAATATGGCCGCGCCGGATTTCTGAGCCGTCACTACAACTTCATCAATTTCTTCCGCAGTCACCAGCGGTCGCACGCCGTCATGGACCGCAACGATCTCAGCGCTCGTAATCGTAGCCAGACCGTTGCGCACAGACCGTGCGCGCGTCGCGCCCCCGGCAATTGCGCGTTTCGCTTTCTTCAGCTCGAATTTCTGCGCAAGAGACTCAAAACCCGCCGTGTCTTCGGCGGGTAGCACCGTGATTACTTCGTTGATTTGCTTGCAGCGCTCGAACTGTCTGAGCGTGTGAATAATGACTGGAACGCCGCCCAGCTCGAGAAACTGTTTCGGCCGATCGCCGCCCAGCCGCGTTCCTTTGCCGGCAGCCACGACTATGGCGACATTCATTCGCTTAAGCTTCTGTGTCGTTGATGCGCGTCAACGCCGGCGCCGTCTTGACTTCCCGCAAAGGCCTGCGGGCGCGCTCGCCGTTGCCCGTTCCTTCGGCCTCTTCCGCCAAACGCCCGAAAATCATTTTGCCCGCCGTCGTCTGCAACACGCTGGTCACGGCAATGTCGGCGTTCTTGCCAATTAGTCGCCGCGCATTATCCACCACGACCATGGTCCCGTCATCAAGGTAAGCGACACCCTGGTTGTACTCTTTGCCTTCTTTCAGGATGAATACTCGCATGGTCTCGCCCGGCAGAACTACGGGCTTCAAAGCGTTGGCCAGTTCGTTGATATTCAGCACGGTCACGCCACGCAGTTGAGAAACCTTGTTCAAGTTGAAATCGTTAGTGACAATCACGGCGTCGAGTTGTTTGCCTAATTCGATCAATTTCAGATCGACTTCGCGCACCGATGGGAAATCGGTTTCGACAATTTGAATGTCGAGAGAGTTGTTGTTCTGTAAACGATTCAACATGTCAAGGCCGCGACGGCCACGCTGACGCTTTGACGAATCAGGAGAATCTGCAACCTGTTGCAATTCACGCAGGATGAATTGCGGCACGATCAGAGTTCCAGTGAGAAATCCTGTCTCAGCAACATCGGCAATGCGTCCATCAATGATGACTGACGTGTCCAGAACTTTCACATCGCGGCGGGCGGTCTTGTCGCTGAATATTCCACCCAGCGCGGACAACTCGATGTAGTCGCCTTTGGCCGCTCCGACCATCAGTCCCACGTACGCCATAAAGAAGGTGAGCGCGAGCGTGAGAAAGGTCTTCGTCTCGGGAGCGACAGCCATCGATTCCTGGCTACTAATAAGCGACCCAATCAGAAAGGCGCCTACGATCCCGAGAATGGATCCCACCGCAGCGCCAATCAGCGTCTTCAGCGACGATCGCCGAATCCGCATCTCGAAGAAGATAATGGCAAGTCCGACTACTCCTGCCGCCCCCGTCGATATCAACCTATGCCCGGGGATGGGATGTAGGATATAGCCTGCGGCCAGCAAAATCCCTGTAAAAACTAATCTTATAAGGACGATATCAAAGCGCATAATGCGGCGCATTTTAACATGCCCGCCAGTTCACGTCACCGCTTTTTACTTTCGCGGATCGGGTGATTTCCCGTATGATGCGCGACGATTTGACTGGAGTGAGACCTAATGAGCGATCGTAAATACCGCCAGCGCGGCTATCAAGAAGATGATCGAGGGCGCGAACAACGTCCGAAACAGCAGCCGCCGAAAGCCGACCGTGAAGGTCCGCGCTCGCCGCGGATGATGGCCTACGGCGAGAAGGTGAAGTGCGCCGCCTGCGGAGCCGTGGTGCCGACCAACGTCAGCTCTGACAGCACCTGTCCGAACTGCAAAGCCGACCTGCACACGTGTCGCGCCTGCATCTCTTTCGATCCCGGCTCGCGCTTTGAATGCCGCAAACCGATCACCGCCCGCATCGTTAACAAAGGCGGACGCAACGAGTGCGAACTATTTGCCGCCCGCACTGTCATTGAACGCGAAACTTCGTCAGGCAAGCCCACCGATGCGCGACAGGCGTTCGCGAATCTTTTCAAAAAGTAATTTCAGTTGGATTAATTGCGCTGCCGGCGAAGCGTCGTTACTAAAAATAAAGACAAACTAATCCACGCCACCCCTTCCGCCATCGCGCCCAGCACATCACTCAGATAATGCACGCCCAGATACATTCGACTGAAACCGACGAGGGCGATCATAAACACAGTCAGCAACATTACGAGGCCGCGGACTGGCTGACTGCGCGTGCGTCTGAACGTAAAGACACACAAACTTCCGTAGAAGACTGTCGCTAACATTGTGTGGCCGCTGGGAAAGCTAAAGGTCGGCAATGTCAGGATGGGATTATCAAAATGGGCTCGCGGACGCGCGAACAGAAGCTTCAGAATCACGTTCAGTAACACGCCACCCCAAACTGAGATGGCCAAAATCAAAATCCAGTAATGTAGACGCCTAATCCAAAGATAAACCGCAATCGCGCCAGTTACGATTGTGGTGCTCCAGTTCGAGTGTAGTTTACTGACCCAAATAAAAAACTCGATCAGCCCCGGTCTGGTATTACTGTGCAGCCCGACATTGATACGCGCATCGAGCAGCGTTAACGCCCCGGCGTTTACAACCTCAGCGGCGATCAGAACGAAAAGGATGAGGGCAACCCCGAACACGAGCAAGCACGTTTTGGGATTTGGCCCCTGAGATCGTTCTGGGAATCGTTTGCTTTGGAGGTTCAAACCACTTGCCCCTCGATCAGGCCTGGACTCGTGCCCATCCTTCTTGCGAATGTTGGAATCGTTCTTCGTGCGTAACCGTGAACGAGAGACTTTCAGGATTCCAACTGAAACGCTGCAGCGAAATCTCTGGATGTTCAAGGCGAACGAGATTAAATGAGTTTGCTTCGCCGCGACCGCGTGTCGAAATCGCAGTGCCCGCCTGCACGACCAGCGCGGAATGCCCCTGAATCTTGTACCGCTGGGCAGTATGCCCGGTGTGACTAACGTGCAGGTGTCCCGCGAGAAATACGTCGGCGCCGCATTCTGCCAATCCAGTCATGGCCATCTGCGCGCGTCCCACCAGGTCGCGATCGTCATAGCCAGTCGGTAAATCGAACGGATGATGCGTCACCAGAATTTTTACGACCTCGTCCGGTAAAGCGCAGAACTTCTCTTTCACCTGCGTCAGTTGCTGCTGGTTGATGCGGCCTCCTTTTACCACCAGCGAGCGCGCGGTGCTGACCCCGATCACGATCATTTCCTCGTCGGCATAAACCGGCTGAAGATCGTCGGTGATGTAACGTCGATACTTGTCGAGCGGACGAAGGAATCGGTTGTAAATGTTGTAGAGCGGCACGTCGTGGTTACCGGGGACAATAATTTTTGGTTGCGGCAACGAGTCCAGAAAGGCGCGAGCTTCCTGAAACTCACCTGAGCGGGCGCGCTGCGTCAGATCACCTGAGACCGCGATGAGCGTCGGGTTCACCTGTCTTATCGATTTGATGAGCGGCTCGATCAGTTGCGCATCACTGCGCCCGAAGTGCAAATCCGAAAGGTGAATTATCGTGCGCACCGCTAGTCCTCGTTCCTTTTCGGAGCCGGAACAATCACGCTTAATGCGCCCGGTCTGATCTTGTACTCGAGCGGCGTGGTAATGACTTCAACTTCGCCGTCCATCGCCACTCGCAGCCGCTTTGTTCTGGTCTGAATCGTAACCGCCTGCGCACGCATCGCGAGAAAATCTTTGTCGTCGCGTAGCCGGCCAAATAGCGCGCGGAGCGCCAGTCGAACGAGTCCCAGACGACTCATCTGTTTGGTCATGTAAAGACACAACTCGCCGCCGTTCAGACGCTGACGCCGCCCAATATTGAAACTCTCCATGAGGTAATCGTTGTTGGCGACGAAGACGAACGGCGTTCGCCTCGTCAATAATTTATCGTCTACGGTCACTTGCACGTCCACGAACGGGTAACGTCGCAGAGCGGTAATCGAGGCCCAGATGAAGGCCGGCCATTTGCCCGAGCCGAGCCGTTGCTGCTTTTCGCGTTCGTGCACGATGGTGGGATAAAGGCCAAGACTGGAATTGTTCAGAAAGAACCGCTCGTTAACTTCGGCGACATCGACCTCAACCGGAGAGCCGCTAAGAAGATTCTCTGCCGCTTGGTCGAAGTCGATCGGAATCTGTAAATCTTTTGCGAAGTGATTAAGCGTGCCGAGCGGGAGGACTCCGAAATGCTTGCCGGTGCCAATCAGTGCCGACGCGACCAGGCTAACCGTGCCGTCGCCACCGCCGGCAACAACCACATCGTAATCTTCGGTAGCCGCAGCCTGAGCCAGGTTGCTGACTTCCGCCGCCGTTGTGCCAACCTGAACGTCAGCCGTCGCGCCCGCAGTCGCGAAAATTTCCATGAGGCGGCGCCGCCGCGTTTGGTCGAAGCCTTCTCGAGCCGCAGCGTTAATGAGGATTTTCGCGCGCAGGCCTTTCATTCATACCAGTGTCACTCAGTCGGCCTCTTAATCACAACGCAGGGACGCGAGCTCCGCCTTATGAACCATCTCTCTTCCATTGCTGGTGAGGGAGTTTTCTCGCATACGCCGCGTTAACTCATGTAGGACTCAAACGTGAAAGCAAAATCAACGGTCTCTGGCGTATGGGGACGGCTCTTTCTTCTAACGCCAACTGCTTGTGCCTTTCACCGTAGAGTTTGGAAGTACAAGTAGGCTCACTAACAAAGGAGATTACCCATGACTCACAAAACATTATCAAACCGAGTGATCCTTTCAGGGATCCTCATGGCGTGCGCTGTATCGGTCACCGCCCTGACGCCGGCACTTCACCACACGCGGGCAGCAGCAATAGCGCCGGCTGACGAGTGCGGGGTTGAATGCCAACGGGACCTCGCCCGGGCTCGCGCGGCTACAGCTAAGTATCACATTGAAAGCCAGGCTTTCGCGGATGGGTTTATTTCGACTGTTCAATGCGTCGCGGCGCCCGGCTTAGGCGCGATGGGCGTTCACTACATCAACCCATCCCGCATGATGAACCTCAACGTCGACGTCACGGAGCCTGAGACGTTGCTGTACGCGCGGCAGCCCGACGGAACCATGCGGCTCATCGGGTTGGAGTATTACGCGCCGGTCATCTCCAACGGTGGCCTCTGGTTTGGCGACGAAAACACTCCGCCGCCGGCTGTGGACAATCCTGCGCCAGTTCTTTTCGGTCGCGCGTTCGACGGGCCAATGGCTGGGCATGAACCAGGCCAACCCTGGCACTACGACATGCACGTGTGGGTTTGGAGAGACAACCCACTCGGCATGTTCTTTCCGTTCAATCCTAAAGTGAGTTGCCAGTAAGCGTGGGGTCGCTGGCGCCTTCCCGATTTAGCACTAGGGAAGGCCGGCGACTTTGCTTGACTCAACGACTGGAGCGCAAGCGTCCTCGCTTGCAGTTTTTGTCGGATGCAGCAACCCCGCTTGGGGGATTGCGCTTTCGTCGCGAATGCAACCGGGACGGTTGCGCTCCAGTCGTTGCGTTCGCCTATGGCGTACCAGCCGGTGGCTTAACCACAACCGCGGGAATATTCTGATCCTTCACCAGTTGATTGAAAGCGGGCACGTCGTTCTTCATGATCGAAGACAGCTTGGCAAGCTGCGCGTCAATCTGCCGCGTCAAATCTTCGTACACCGCGAAGGACTGATCGTTCGGCGGTGTGTCTGATCGAGCTACCACACCCAGCAATGCCGCCAGCTTGTTATTCAAACGAATTGGGAAGTTCAAAGGATCCTGACTGCTCTGATTCTTAGTCTGGTACAGAGCCTCTTCAACTTCCGTGAGTTTCTTGATCAAAGCGTTGCCGTTGTCAGCGATCGGTTTCGACTGCGGACCCACACGCTTCACGAGATCATCGATCTGTTTCTTCACGTCGCGAATCTGAATGATCGCGTTGTGCGTCTCAGTCAGCTTGTCACGAATCTTCAAAGACAAATCGAGCTGCTTCGCATAGTCGGCCGGTGTGGTCGACAGACGCGGATCGGGTTTGACTTCAAAAGTCTCCGTCATCGTTTGCCCATCGACGGTCAGCTTCACCTGATAATTGCCGGGCACGATCTTGGGGCCCTGAGTTTGCCCAGCCCACAAAATCATTCCCGGAAAACGAGTGGCGTCGGCATAGCGCATGTCCCAAACAAATCGATTCAAGCCGGCGTCCGTCGTGACGCGCGCGGGCGCACCACCAAAGAAACTTTCTTCTTCAGTTGCCGGTGGTTGTTGCTCAGGCGGAGCAGTTACCTGCGCTGCGCCGGGCTGCGGACTCGGTTGCGGCCGTGGTGCGCGCGCAGTGAATTTGCGGATTGATTTGCCGGATGAATCGAGAAACTCAAGCACGACGTCACTGGTGGGCTTTGCTTTCAGTGAATAGTAAACGACGACGCCACTAGGGGGATTCTTTCCGATGGTCGCCGTGGCCGGCAGATTGAATCCGCCCCCACCAGGCATCCGATAAGAATCTTTCGGCTTGAAGAGTTTCGTTTGCGACGCGGCGCTGAATCCGCCAGCGTCCATCATCTGGTGCAGCATCGGTAGATCGTCAAAGATCCAAAACGCTCGGCCCTGGGTTGCGGCCACCAATTCTTTCTCGCGTTTGTGAATTGCCAGGTCCGTAATCGGCACGACCGGCAGATTGAACTGCATCGATTGCCAGTTCGCGCCATCGTCAAACGAAACATAGATGCCGGTCTCAGTGCCCGCGTACAGCAAACCGCGTTTGTTCGGGTCTTCGCGAATCACGCGCGTAAACGCGCCATCGGGAATTCCGTTGGTGATTTTTTTCCAGCTCCGGCCATAGTCGCTCGTCTTGTAGAGATAAGGTTTGTAGTCGTCGTACTTGTACATCGTCGCCGCGACGTAGGCAGTCCCGGCCTCGAAAGGTGAAGCCTCGAGGGAATTGATCTGAATCCATTCGGGCATGATGTCTTTCGAGGGCGTGACATTCGACCAGTTCTTGCCGCCGTCACGTGTCACTTGCACCAGCCCATCGTCCGTGCCGGCCCAAATCGTGCCCGCCTGCACCGGCGATTCCATCACCGTGAAGATCGTGTCGTAGTACTCAATGCTCGTATTGTCTTTCGTGATCGGGCCACCAGACGCGCCTTGCTTCGATTTATCGTTACGCGTGAGATCGGGACTGATGACTTCCCACGTCTGACCTTCGTTGCTCGTCTTAAAAAGCACATTCGCCGCTGAATAAAGCGTGTTGGGATCATTAGGCGAGAACACCAGCGGAAAGTTCCATTGGAAACGATACTTAATGTCGGCCGGCCCCCATCCCATCGGATTGTCGGGATAAGGATTCACGTCGCGTAGTTGGCCGGTGTGATGGTCGTAGCGTGTGATCAATCCGTCATACGAACCGGCAAAGACGATGTTGGAGTCTTTCGGGGAAGGCGCAATCCAGCCTGATTCACCGCCGCCGACGTCCCACCAATCGCGCACGTCGATGCCGCCTTCGGTCGTGCGACTGGCGATGCGCACCGTCGAATTGTCCTGCTGCGCACCATAGACGTTGTACGGAAAATCGTTGTCCAGCGCGACCCGATAAAACTGCGCGGTCGCTTGATCCTGCTCGCTCCAGCTGCGGCCGCCGTTGAAAGAAACGTTCGCGCCGCCGTCGTTGCTATTGATCATGCGGTTGGGATCGTCCGGCGCAATCCAAAGATCGTGATTGTCGCCGTGCGGAACGCCGATGCCCGTGAAAGTTCGGCCGCCGTCGTTCGATCTGTAGAAACCAGTGTTCAGCACGTAAACAGTGTCCGCGTTTTTTGGATCGGCATAGATGCGCGAGTAGTACCACGCGCGCTGACGCAAATTCCGCTGCTCGTTGGTCCTGGTCCAGGTGCGGCCGCCGTTGTCCGAGCGAAACACCCCGCCGTCTTCCGCTTCGATGATCGCCCACAAGCGATCCGGATTGGCCGGCGAGACCGTGATGCCGACGATGCCAATCGTCCCGCGCGGCAATCCCTGGTTGCGCGTGATCTCAGTCCAGTTGTCGCCGCCGTCAGTCGATTTGAAGATACCGCTGCCGGGTCCGCCGCTCTCGAGCGTCCACGGCTTCCGATAAACTTCCCAGAATCCGGCGTACAAAACATTCGGATTCGTCGCATCGATCACCAGGTCGCAAGCGCCGGCTTTGTCGCTCCGGAAAAGAACTTTTTTCCAACTCTTGCCGCCGTCAGTCGATTTAAAGATGCCGCGATCGGCGTTTGGCGCCCAGACGTGACCTTGCGCCGCGACGTAAACGATGTCTGGATTCTTCGGATGCACGCGAATGCGGGAAATCTGTCGCGTGTCTTCGAGGCCGATGTGCTTCCAGGTCTTACCGGCATCGGTCGATTTGTAAACTCCATCGCCATGCGAGACGTTGCCGCGAATCGGCGACTCGCCCATGCCCACATAGACGACGTTCGGATCGGAATCCGACAGACCGATCGCGCCGACTGAGCCGGTGCCGAAAACTGATCCGTCGCTGACCGGCTCCCAATTGATGCCACCGTCGATCGTCTTCCAAACACCACCGCCAGTCCCGCCGAAATAGAAGACCATCGGCTGCGCAGCCACGCCGGCTACTGCCGTCACGCGTCCCCCGCGAAATGGTCCGATCGATCGCCACTGGAGAACCTTCAGCGAATCAGTTGCGGTCGGCGTCGCGCCGGCAGCAGGTTGTCGTCGTTGAGCATCAACGCTGATACCGAACCAGGCAGCAGCGGCGGCAAGCAGAACAGCACAACAAAAAGTCACGGATGACTTTCGAGACATGGCAGGGCTCCTTCAGAAAATGGGTTCAAGTTCGGTAGCTTTTTGGATTCGCCAAATCAACCACCCGCTACCGCAGGTGGTTCCGACAATTCTGACGAAAGCGGACGGCGCGGAAGATAACCTATTTCAATTCAGCTTACCAGTCACACTTAAGACTCTGCCCGATCGTGCCGCCGTTACAGAACCGCGAGCGGTAGCGAGCGGGACCAAGACTCAACTTGAGGAACTGAGCCTTGCAGTCGCAGCCGCAAGTGGTGTCTTTATCCCGCTCGCTACCGCTCGCGGTTCTGTAACAATTTGTGCGCCGCTGATACAACTCTTGAGTCCGGTTGCCAATCACTTTTTCTCTTTCAAGTTGCGGTAACGCTCTCGGTCAGCATCGGCCAGACGCTCAGAGACCTTGTTGACGACAAAGGGCGTAAGGTCCGGCTTGTCGGTAAGGACTCCGAACATCGGAGCCGCTAACTGTTCCGCAGCGTTAAGCGATTTGAGGCCGAGAGCCAGCTCAATCGTGCGCAAGATGCTGAGTTGATCGTAACGATCGCTGACCACGGCGCCGCGCTTGACGTAAGGCCCGGCGGCGAAAGCCACGGTGCGCGTCGCGTCCACATGATCGGGCCCGTTCTGCGCGTCGTCTTCCACCACCAGCACCAGTGAATCCTTCCAGACGGCGCTGTGCGAAATCACTTCCAGCACATGACCAAGCGCCGCGTCGTTCTGAGCCACGAACTGAAACGGATCGAGAATCTTATTGGTGTTTCCGTCCGTGTGATCATTGGGCAGCCAAATGTAATGGAGTTGCGCAACGCGACCCGACTTTAGTTGCGCTTCAAAGTCTTTCTGCCATTCACGAACGCGATCGAGATCCGACACTTTCAAATCCCACGAGCGGAAGCTGAACGGATATTTGGAGAGGTAATCCCCGAACTTGCGCCGCAACTTGTCGTCGCGTTGGATCATCCGGGCAAACGTGTCGTCACCGGTCAGGAAGCGAGATAGCGCCGTCGTGAAATCGTGCTCGCCCAGCAGCTTATAGCCGTCATCGGCTGAATGAACGCGTCCATAATAGGGTCGTGTCAGGTTGTTGAATTCCTGCCCGCGGTCCTCGCCGGCCGCAGCCGCCATCGTCTTGTCGTAAAAGCGGCGCGCGATCTCGCTGTCGGAGCCGTACAGTTCAGAAAAGATTCGATACGCGCGCGTGAACAGAAAATAATTCTCACCGTAGATTCGGTAATCGACACCCGCGTCGTCGAGCAAGTCCCACAGATAAATCGGCGACATCATCGCCGGGACCGTGCCGAATGGGTAGCCTTTCCAACGATACGAATAGCTGACGTTGCCCATCCACTCAGTGAACGGGCTGGCGTAGCCGCTGGTGGTAAAGGTGTGGCCGAGCACACTGATTTCACCGTTTACGAAAAAATTGTCGAGCGTGACAAATTCGCGCGCGAGTTGATGTTGGATAGGCGAGATGTCCTCGCCAAATAACGTCAGCTTAGGATCGCCGTTGCCGCGATCGAGATCGCCCAGCACCTGATCGTAGGTTCGATTCTCTTTGATGATGTAAAAGACATGCTTAAGCGGGAGCGTCAAGCCTCTCTTCATATCAAACAAAGGCGACGCGGAGTTCACCTGCGACGTCCAACGAGCACTGTTACGCTTGAGGTCGTCGATCGGCACAATCGAAATGGTGCCGCGCAGCAGATTCAAAACGTATCCCGGCGGCCGCGACGGCGCGTTTGTCTGTGGGCCATTTGGATTCGGACGGCGCGCGCGGATCCCTTTCGCATTCGCAATCAAGAGCTGCCCGTTGTGCAGCAGCACGTTCGTCGGATACCAACCGGTGGGAATCGCCGCCATCTGTCTGCGCGTCCGGCGATCGAGAACTGCCACTGAGTTGTTGCCCGCGAGGGTGACGTAAAGACGACTCGAATCAACCGCGCAGGCCGAAGGCGTAGTGCCGAACACACTTCCTTTGATCGCGACGGAAATCTTTCCATTTACTCGCAGCGTGCGCGCGTCAATCCGGGAAAGATCATCCGAGCCCGTATTCACGACGAAAAGTTCGCGTCCGTCGGAACACATCTCCTGCGGCGTGCGACCGACAGGGATCGTCTTGCGGAGCTGCAACTGAGTGTCAAATACCAGGAGCTTGTTTTCGCCGAGCAACGTGACGAACAGTTTGCCTGCGATGAATTTCACGGCAAACGGAAAGTATCCCAGATCAACTTCCCTTTCGATCTTGCCCGACGATGTGTTCAGCACGCTCAGCCGGCCGTTGAGGTACTCGCCCTTCTCGTTTTTCAACGCCATCGTCGCCACGGCTATGTGCTGTGCGTCGATGGTCGCTAGTCCGCCCCCGAATCCCGCGAGCGGATGGTCGCGATCGATTTCGAACTGCTGATTGACTCGATAGACTTTCTGATCAAATCCGCCACTGATGTATAGATATTCGCCGGCTACCACCGCGCTGGGAAAAAGCGAATTGATGCGCAGGCTCTTGACGACCTGCGCAGTTGCCAGGTCGACGATGGAAACTTCCTGCGGCTCTTTTTCCCCGGAGAAGTAGTAGTAGCCGGTGTCGAGCACCACCAGCTTTCCGGCAAACATCACGAAGGTGTAGGGGAGACGTCCTACCTCAACTTGTCTTCCGGCCGGCGCGATGCGCCAGCCGTTGGGCAATTCAACTTCGGCAACCTCGCGCGCTCTTGACTGCTTTTGCGCCGCGGTGATGTAAGGAAGGATTTCATCGTAAGGAGTCTTGCGCGCGAATTCCCAAAGCTCGCGGTTCAAATCGTCCTGATCGTCGGGATCGTCAACTCGGCGCTGAGCTGAAGCTGGGGAAGTTATAGTTAACGTAGCAACGATCGACAAGAGCGCCAGGACGAGCAGGCGGGAAAAGCGCTGTAGGCGCGAAATATTCATAGAAGGAATCAGCATGTTTAATCGTCCGAGTATTGGAGCGCAAGCGTCTCGCTTGCTCTTAGCTGTAATCGGGTTAGCCCCAAAAGTGCCGTTCGAACGATCACGAGACTAACCGATAGAAGAAATGCCGTAGGCACTTAATATTTATAGAAAGTGCATTCTTTTCCCCCCCCCACGTATCGAGCGAAATGCCGAGCATTTCGCTCGATGCGTCTTTCAATTGAAGTGTCGTGTAACTATAAATATTTCGCCGCTCTGCGGCGATGATTAGCTCTGGAGCTCCTGAAGGGCGATCTCTGACTTTGAGGCAAAGCCGCTGTATCAGCAACCGGGACGGTTTGCGCTCCAGTCAGAACAGTTCCTGCAACGCCTCATCGACTGATCGCACTCCGATTACGCGTACTCCCAAAAGTTTGTCGAGGCCCGATGTGTTCGAACCGGGCATCACAATTCGTTTGAAACCAAGCGCCTGAGCTTCGCGCGCGCGCACTGAAGCCTGCGTCGCTCCGCGAACTTCACCGGTCAACCCGACTTCACCGAATACCGCTGTATGCGCGTCGATCGGTTGATTCCGAAAACTCGAGGCGATGGCTGTAACCAAACCGAGATCGACAGCCGGCTCGTCAACGTCCAATCCACCGGCGATGTTCACAAACACATCATCCCCGAGAAGCTGCATGCCGGCGCGCTTCTCCAGCATCGCGATCATCAGCGCCACGCGATTTTGATCGACGCCCTGAGTCATGCGGCGGCCCGTTCCATACTTCGAAGTCGAAACCAGCGCTTGAATTTCGACCAGGACCGGCCGCGTTCCCTCCATGCAGGCGGTGACCACCGAACCGGCAGCGTCGGCGGGACGCTCAGCTAGAAACATTTGCGAAGGATTCGCCACCGGAGCCAGACCGCGGTTGGTCATCTCAAACACGCCCACTTCATTCGCCGCGCCGAAACGATTTTTCGTGGCGCGCACGATGCGATGGTTGTGATGACGCTCGCCTTCGAAATAGAGCACCGTATCGACAATGTGTTCCAGCGCGCGCGGACCGGCAATCGATCCTTCCTTCGTGACATGGCCGATCAGAAAAACCGGAACCCCGCGGGTCTTCGCGAGCAAGAGAAACTGAGCGGCGACTTCGCGAATCTGCGAAACCGAACCCGGCGCGGATTCAATCTCAGTCGAGAACGTTGTTTGAATCGAATCGACGACAATCGCGGCCGGCTGTACGCGTTCGACTTCGCGCAGAATGTTTTCCAGGTTCGTTTCCGGAAGCAGCAGCAGATTCGGAGCCGCAATGCCCAGACGTTCGCCGCGCAACTTGATCTGTCTTTCCGATTCCTCGCCGGAAACATACAGCACGGTCGCGGCGCTGGCGCTGAGCCTGTCGGCAACTTGCAAAAGCAGGGTGCTCTTGCCGATCCCGGGGTCGCCACCCAGCAAGACCAGCGTTCCCGGGACAATGCCACCGCCGAGCACACGATCGAACTCAGTCACGCCGGACGAAATCCGCGTGTCATCCTGCGATTCGATTTCGGAATAGGCAACCGCCTTCGCCTCGCGCAAACGAAAGCCGTTTCCGCTGCGGCCTTTCTTTGTCGCGACGACGCGCTCTTCGACCAGCGAATTCCATTCGCCGCATTCGGGACACTTGCCGAGCCACTTACGCGACTCGTAGGCGCACGACTGGCAGATGAAGATCGTGTTTGATTGTTTGGGCATTTGGAGTGCGCCGGCAGAGCGAAGCGACGACGGCGCTTTGCGTTCCTTTGCGACTCGGCGCCTTAGCGTGAACCTCTTCTCACGCCAAGACGCAAAGGGACAAAGAATCGCCAGGACGATCGTTCACAACAACTCTTTCACATTCTCGACCGGCCGTCCGAGCACTGCCCGCTCACCTCGCTCGACAATCGGCCGTTGCATCAAGTCAGGATGCTTCACCATCAGGGCGACGATCTCATCGTCGCTGAAATCTTTCTTGCCCAGCTCCAACTCGCGATAGATCGATTCACTTGGGCGCAGAAGGTCGCGCGGACTGATGCGCATCTTCTTGATCAACTCGCTCAGCTTCTTTTCGTCCAACGGCTCAATGTAATAGTTGACCTTGCTGAAGTCGATACCCCGGTCGACAAGAAACTTATTCATCTCGCGACATTTCGTGCAAGTTGGTTTTTCGTAAACTGTGATTTCGTTTGCCATTCAATTCAGTTAACCACGAAGGCACAAAGACACAAAGAAGGCACGAGACAAGACCTTTTGTTCTCTTCGTGCCTTTGTGTCTTTGTGGTAAATCCTGTCGTTACGGGAATATCCCTCGCACTCTCGTCGCCTCGGCCACGCGATCGATCGCCAAAATGTACGCACCCGTGCGCATGTCGGTGCCGTAATGCTTCGCCTTCTCGTGAACTTCGTGAAAAGATTTGCCCATTGTCGCCTCGAGCGTATGGTTGATCCGGTCTTCACTCCAGAAGAACGAATACTGATCCT
>DATNEI010000053.1:0-3347 GCA_035606795.1 Pyrinomonadaceae bacterium | reverse complement strand
AGCCCGGAAGGACTCTTCATTCGACGCGCAAAGATGGAGCAGTTCGTGCAAGTCCATGGATACGAAGGCAGCGATAACCACTGCTTCAGCGGGCCTTCGGCGGTCGCAGGGGACTCGGATGAACTCCAGGGGCGCGTTAATCTGGTCTATGAAATAGAAGTCACCTGGTTGAAACGAGCCCTCCGATAAGCCGGATTCGAATTGAAGTTTTTGATTTGAAGGCGGTCGCTTCGACCAGGACCGCCAAGATCAACAAACGAATCGAACATGACTTGGAGACCCGGACGATAAGGAATTCTGCATCAGATATTGGCAAACGGCTGGTTGGACATGGTCAGTACCACCTGCTACCGCAGGTGGGGCTTTGCCTCGAAACCGGGAATGGCAACTTGGATCGGGTCAGTACAGGGAGCGGTAGCGACCTGGTCCCTGATTAGCATGCGAGATTTCCTAACGATTCTGATTCCCATAGTTTGACCAGGTCGCTACCGCTCTCTGTACTGACCCGATGCAAGAACGATTTTGGACTGTTGAGGCAAAGCTCGCAGGTGGTACTGACCATGTTCAACAGGAATTCCCGACTTTCGAGACGACAAAGCCTTGGCAGATACGCGCCGGCGCGTCGCTACGTGATCCACTCGTTCGTGAGCCGAACCGCACGCCACTTCCCATCGACCTTCTCAAGCACGACTGTGCCGCCTGAATAACCGATCGTGACGTTCGCATTCGCTTTGGTCCGCTCTGCGTTGACGAATTCGATGTGCGTCACCTGCGGATACGTCTCGAGTTCCCAGCCGCCCCAGTGGCCGGGTCTGGCCTCGAAGAACCGCTCGAATAGCGAAAGGATTTTCATCGAATCGCCGACCGGCTGATTCGGCGTTTCCATAATTTGCCTAGGCGCGCGGCTCTTCGTTCCGCCAATCGTTGGCAACAGGCGCACCAGCAGCGATAGCTCATCAGACTTGAGTAACAGCACGTGATCCAGATCCGGGAACTGCTGGTACACGGTGTGCCGACCAACCTGGCCATCTGAAGTCTCCACCTGGACGTCGGCCCGCACCACAAGGAAGCGAGGCAGCGCCGCCGGAAAGTTGAAAGCATTCCAACCGCTGCCGCCGTAGAACGGCAAATCGCCGAGCGGCCGAAACACTACTTGCCGAATCTCCGCGACGTCAGCGTCGATACTCGACGCGGGCGGTTGCCGGATGAGATCGCGCTGAGTTGTTACCCATGTGTCCAGTGTCTTTCCCATGAGTGCTTCGGCTTCGCTTGATTGTCCTTGTGTCAGCTTCAGCGCAGCCTGGGCTACGGCAGCAGTTGCAACGAACGAATCAACCGGCTCCTTCGTGATTGCGTCCAAAGCAGCTAAAGCTTTTGCCGGATCATAATGCGAGCCTTCCACGGCAGCCAGATCGAGGGCTGACTCGAGTTGCGCGCGATGGAGTAGTGCCCGCGCGTCACTAAGCGCCGGCGATCCGGGTTCCTGCTTGAGGAACGTAGTCAGCGTATTAATCGCTTCAGTGAACTGATTCTGATCGAGTTGCCAGCGCCCGCGCGCCAGCAGCCGGCCACCCGACTGACGGAGATCATGATCGAGAGTGGTTACGCGCGCGGCGAGATCGTCGCGAGTGACGCGTAACGTGTCAACAACTGGTCCAGTGATCACGCGCGGCAGCGGCGCCTGATACGAACGGATCGAATACTCGAATCCATAGTCGGCGTCCCAAGTATTCAGTGCAGTCCTGGCGGCAGACAGGGAATCCTCGAATCGACCTTGCGCAGCGAGCGTGCGCGAGGCAAATGCTCCGCCGAGCACCCGCGCGTACGCGTCGTTAGCGAAGGAGGTGGCGGCGCGCTTGTAGGCAATAGAAGCTTTCGGCCAATCCTTCATCTGTTCGTAGCACTCGCCGATGCGAAGCGCAGCGATCGGCGCCCATGAACTCGATGGATACCACAACACGAATTTCTGATACTCCGGCAGCGCATGCGCGTAGTCACGTTGGTAGTAATCAAACGCAGCCGCGAACGCGAGCGCGTGACGAGAGGCATCGCCGCGATTCGCCGATACCAGCGGCTTCAATGCCGCCCGTGCTTTGGCCATCAATGCTCGATCCACCTCAGGGCCGGTAGACGACTGGCGCGCGTAGTACTGCGCACGGAACAGTTGCACCCAACCCGGATCTGACGCGGTCTTTTCAAGATCGTCGAGGAATCGTTCGAGGCCTCCGACCCGGTCGCCCTTCAGTTCAAACAAATTGCCCATCTTGCTCGCGATAACGTAGCCGAGACTGTTTTCAACCGATAGCAATGCGTTTGGCATTTGCAGATGTGTACGCACGAAGTCAGCGTATGTCTCGATGGCCCTATCAAGGTTTGCAGGTGAATATCGCGGTGGCGGCGTTTCTGATACGAAGAAGCCGATCAATAACTCAGGCGCTTTTTCCACCCATTCGCTGCGCGGGAACTTGCCGCTTTCCAACTCCTTGACGATGGCCGCTACGCGCAACAGGCGACTGGTCGGATCCGAACCGCGTGGCTCGAGGCCGGTGATCGCGACATTTACTGACAGTTGGAAGCCTTCCTGGAAGAGTGCCTTCGCGGCTGCGTTAGTACGGGGATGGTCTTTTGCGAATTGGTCCAGCTCGCTGATCTGTTTCAGCATCTGGATGGGATCGGACATGAGCAAGTCAACCTGGGTGAGGAGCGCCGCCTCGGTGCCGTCGTAATCTCGGACGAACTGCTTCAGCCGCTCGGGCCATTGCTGTCTGGCTTGCCGGCCCTCTAGCCACTGATCGACTGACAGCATCTCCCGCGCCAGCCGCGCAGCATCTTCACGTGGTAGCTGTGCGATGCGAGCGCGCGCCGGTGCGATCATTTGGCGAATCGTGTCGGTGTACGAGCGCGTTTGATCATGCTGAAACGTAATCATCGTTTCGCTAAGGACATGGAGTGCGGCGATCGTCTGCGCTGCATCGGGTGCTTCGAGTATTCGTTTCAATTCGACCAATGCATCGTCTTGGCGTCCGGCGGCGACAAGCCGACGGAAAGTGTCAACAGACGCGGAGTCATGCGCGAGGCGTCGCTTGCCCTGTTTGGCATCTGCGCCCTGGCGCAGGTTCCACACAATCGTTTGGTCGTATGAGGGAAAGTCGAGCCAGGGATCAGGCGTGGACGACTGGCCGCAGAGCGAACGCACACTGAGAACCGTAAGGAGTAAAACGCCAACGATGTGGCTTCGTTTAGTTTTCAAGATACCGCTCATGGTAAAAATGTAAGTAATAATTGAAAGCTCAATACGGGACCTCAATCTGATGAACCATGCAGCAGTCGCGCAACGCCACCAGAAA
>DATNEI010000111.1:0-3200 GCA_035606795.1 Pyrinomonadaceae bacterium | reverse complement strand
CCTTCTTGTTGTACCGAGCCGCGTTCAGCGCTGCTTCGTTCACCAGGTTCGCCAGATCAGCGCCGGTGAATCCCGGGGTGCCGCGGGCGATAATCGAAATATCCACATCTTCGCCCAGCGGAATCTTGCGGGTGTGAACTTTGAGGATGCCTTCGCGACCGCGCACGTCAGGACGCGATACGACGACTCGTCGATCAAAGCGTCCCGGTCGCAACAGCGCGGGATCCAAAACGTCCGGACGGTTGGTCGAGGCGATCAGAATCACGCCGTCGTTGGATTCAAAGCCATCCATTTCGACGAGTAACTGATTCAGCGTTTGTTCGCGCTCATCGTGACCTCCGCCGAGGCCAGCGCCACGGTGACGACCGACCGCGTCGATCTCATCGATGAAGATAATGCAGGGCGCGTTCTTCTTGCCCTGTTCAAACAGGTCGCGCACGCGCGAGGCGCCAACGCCTACGAACATCTCGACGAAGTCTGAACCGGAAATCGAGAAGAACGGCACGTTTGCTTCGCCCGCAATCGCGCGCGCCAGCAGAGTCTTGCCGGTTCCCGGCGGGCCCATCATCAAAACGCCTTTGGGAATGCGGCCGCCGAGCTTCTGAAACTTCTGCGGTTCTTTGAGGAATTCGATGATTTCCTGCAGCTCTTCCTTCGCTTCTTCAACACCGGCGACGTCCTTAAAGGTGACGCGCTTCTGTTGATTGCTTAGCAGCTTCGCGCGCGATTTGCCGAACGATAGAGCCTTGTTGCCGCCCGACTGCATCTGCCGGAGCATGAAAATCCAGAAACCGAAGATGAGCAGGAACGGCAGCAGATAAGTCAGGTAAGGCCACCAAATGCCGGAGCTGCCTTCTTCCTGAACGTTGGCGACGCGCGGTTTTCCATTCTGACCGTTCTCGCGCGCTTCTTTTAAAATTTCAGCCTTCGTGTGCTCGTTCGTCAGTTGCGCCACGAAATTCTTGCCGCTGCCGGCCTCGACGGCCAACGTCTCGGATTGCTTCACTGTTAGCTGCGACAGCTTCTCCTGCTGGATCAACTGTTCGAGCTGCGTGAGATCGATGTTAGTTGTGTTTTTGGTGCCGGGATTGACGAGCTTGTAAATGAGGAGCGCGCCCGCAATGATGAGCAGCCAAAAGATGATTTGTCTTGCGGTAGAACTCAAAACCTTCCTGCCTCCGTCAGCCATGATACCGTAATTACCTCAGATTGTCCCTTTTCTTTAACCTGTTCGCATCCAAAGACTCTTAAGATGCGGTTTTGTTCCCTCACGGTGTCCTGCCGTACTACGCTGCCGCCCGCAGGTCGGTTCAAGATTTGAAACTCAGGAGGCCGCTTTTGCGCGAGACCCTGGCCCCACCGGGCAACTCAATCGTGCGCGCGCCTCGGTTCGCGATCACCGAATCTTCAACCGCGATGATGTGCGCGAACTCAAGCCGGCGCAGATCGCCGCGGCACTTCTCCAGCCAAAGGCGCAAAGCGCGGCGTCGCAGTGCCGGCGGCGCGGCAGCGAGCAAATCCGTGCGCACTTGATTGAGCTTTGTCCCGCTGTCCATTGAAAGCTCCAGCAAACGCGCGGCCGCGCGATTCAGCGCCTCATTGTCGTCTCTCAGGACGCTGCCAGTCCGCGCCAGCGCTTCGGCAATTCTGGGGTTGAAGGTCTGCATCAGCGGCAATAACTGTTTCCGAATTCGGACGCGCGTGAATGTCTCGTCTTCGTTCATTTCATCATGGCGACAGTCAGCGTTTCGTTCAGCGCAATACCTTTCTGTGTCCGTGCGACGCGCCCAGGAAAGAAATGGACGAACCAGGAGTGTTTCCCGATTTTTGTTGAGCTGTCTGACTGTCTCCATGCCGCCCAAGCCTTCCGCGCCGCTACCACGCAAGAGATTGAAAAGGATTGTCTCGGCCTGATCATCCAGCGTGTGCGCGGTTAGGACGAGATCCGCGCGGCGTTTTTGCGCCAACTTGGCAAATACTCCGTAGCGCGCCCGGCGCGCCGCCTGCTCTAGGTTATCGTTTCGTCCCTTCAGGTCTACGCGATTGGTAACGATTTCGTAGCCCAGTGCCTGCGCAAGGTTCTTGACCCACCTCGCGTCCGCCGCGCTGGCCGTCCTGAGTTGATGATCGACGTGAGAAGTGATGAGGCTCAGCTTCAGCTTGCCGGCTTTGATCAGCTCATCGATAGCCAGAAGCAACGCGACTGAATCCGCGCCACCCGAAACTCCAATTATCGTCGTGGTTGTGTATTTGACGGGAAGCTGTAGCCGCCGCCACTCGCGCAAGAGCCGGCGGGCGAATTTGCTGAGGGCTGGCCGGTTGTGCGTCTGCTTGTTTTTCACCGCACGACCTACCGGTCTTTCGCGAGTCTTCATTACCTCGCGCGATTTTAGCATTGAAACGCAGGTGAACTGTTCATGCCCTCGCGGGGATCGGTACCTGCTTGCAACGGTTCTGTGGCAAACGTAAGATTCCGAGACCGCATGGAAATCACTGTAGGCATTACCGGAGCTTCCGGCGCGATCTATGCGCATCGCACCCTGACGCAGCTGGCGGCCAGCGGAGTCGTCGAACGAATCAATCTAATTCTCTCTGATTCAGCGAAGACGGTGGCGATGGTCGAGCTGGGATTCGACCTGCGTGCAGCGGATGAAAAGAAGATCAATGAGTGGATCGGTTTGCCGGCAGATTCGAAAGTGCTGCGGCTGCACCGGCTGGACAATATGGCCGCGACACCGTCGTCGGGTTCGCATCCGCAAGCAGGAATGATCGTAGTGCCGTGCTCGATGGGCACGCTGGGGGCGATTGCCTCGGGCGCAGGAACAAATTTGATTCATCGCGCCGCGGACGTGACTTTGAAAGAGGGCCGAAAGTTGGTGCTGGTGCCGCGCGAGACGCCTTACAACGCGATTCACCTCGAGAACATGCTGAAACTTTCGCGCGCCGGCGCGCGGATTCTGGCAGCCAGTCCGGGCTTTTATCACCGGCCGCAAACGATTGAAGCGCTGGTTGATCATCTGTGTTTCCGCATTCTCGATCAGTTCGGTATTCCGCATTCGACCGCGACGCGTTGGAAGGGAGAAGCGAACTCCGCCGCAAAAGTTTAGAGGCGGGCTACCGCCCGCCGGCTTGAGACAACGAATGGCGGGCAGTAGCCCGCCTCTAAACGCGATGAAGATTTTTTCGAACATCCGCACCAC
>DATNEI010000104.1:0-37644 GCA_035606795.1 Pyrinomonadaceae bacterium | reverse complement strand
ATTATCACGGGCCAATTCGCAATAGCTACCATTGCAGCTATCAAATAATTGACTATTGGTGCCATCTGCGTTAGCGATGAAGATGCTCTGCTCGAAATCCGAAACATTGGAGAGAAAAACAATTTTATCGCCGGACGGTGACCATTTTGCGGACCAATGGTCCCATCCATCATTGCCGAGTCCGTTGGCAAGCTCCCGCAGGTCCGTACCATCCGGTTTGATCGTGAGCAACGTAAGTCCGAAGTGATTGTTGCCGGTTAGGTACCTTGAGAATAAGATTCGGGACCCATCCGGCGACCACGATGGCGTAGAATCCCAGTCCGGATCGTTTGTCAGATCTTGCCGAGTGCCGTCGTCTACATTGACGATAACGAGGTCGCTCTGGGTGTAGTGGGTGTTGGGGACATCTCTATATTCCAGAAAAACAATTCGTTTGCCGTCCGGCGACCAGCTCATGGACGTGTAGTAGCGGTTGTAGTTAAGCGGCGTGATCGCGACTTTGTTTGTTCCATCCGCATTCATTGTGAAGATGGCAGATACGCCGGAACCGTATTCGCTCACAAAGGCAATCTTCGTTCCGTCTGGCGACCACGTAGGATGATCGTCCACTCCCTCGTTGTTTGTGAGTCGCACCTGGTTCGGCCAGTCGGGCCTGTAAAGGTAAATTTCTGGGTTGCCGTCGCGCATGCTGGTAAATGCAATCGTGCCGTTAGCGCGCCGCATCTGCGCTGGAGCCGAAAGCGCGCCGCAAAGAAGGACCGTGAGAAAGAGCAGTACGCGAGTCGAGATTGTGGTTGGGCCTTTGGGTTTCATGATGACTGTCCTCGCTTATTTAACGCGAGAAAGACAGCCGGAAACTCTAAACTCACGTGCAAAGAAAAGCAGCGGCTGGTGAAAGCCGCTGCTGCGATTGCGCGTTGGGGCATTGACCCATCATTCGCCAATCGGTCGCAGAAAATGGCTGTGGGCCCATTGGGCTACTAGCCGTCCTTGCTTGCGTGCGAGTTCATCCGCGAAGCGAAAGTGAATGCCTTCGTAAATCCGAGCATTCACTACTTCTTCCTGCGCGTCTGAGAATTTCGTGAAATCGCGCGTGTCGACTACGGTGGGTCCCGGGTTGGTGGTGGTTACCGAGAAGTTCATCTCGTTTGTCCCAAAGAAGAGCGAAAGTGCACGCGTCGCTGAAGCTGTAAGATTGTTAGCGCCCGAGGTGTAGTCGGGATAGGGTGGGTTAGGGATTAATGGTGACCAGGTTGGGTCGCCCACCGTTTTGGGATTGCCGTCGTTGTCGCCTTCACGGATTGCAGTACTCGGCCGCCAGAAAACGTAGGTGATTTTGGAATCCCATGCAGTGATGGCAGCGTCCGCCATCGACATGCTTACCAGCGCCAGTAGTCGCGCCGTGTCACCCTCATTGTCGAGGTTAGCTTCCGCGAGGTTCCTCGTTACGCCACTCCACAACGCCACATAATTTGCATTCCAGAAGTTAGCGAGGTCGGTCTGCTCGGCCGTGCGGGTTGTGCTGTTACTCTTGCCGACTGATTTTACCTCGTCATAGGCGCGGGTGTACTCGGGACTGTTGAGAGCGGGCGGCTCCTGAGGGCGAAACTGCGACGGGCTGTTCAGCGCAAACGGCGTGACAAGCCCAAGCCATGGCGCCGCCATCGGTGCGTTTGCGGGCGGCGTCGGTCGCCAGACACCGATTTCCAGGCTGCCAATGAATGGTGGCGGTGGAGGATTAGGAAAGCTGCCGTCAGTTGAGCGAAGGGCAATAATACAGGCGGCCGCTTGCGCGCCAACCGCGACGCCGGGGTCATTGGGATCGAGGCTGGGATGATCCACCAGATACTGTTGATAGATCGCCTCGATGGCTGCTGCGCGGCTCGGGAAACGATTCACTAGCACGTCGCGCGCGGCTTTCGCCGCCGCAGAAGATGTCGAGCCGGTAGCTCCCGGAATCACGCAATGGTACGGTTGATACTCGCCGACAATTGCCTGAACGGCGTCGTAGACTGCAAGTTGAACGACGGCTATGTCCAGAGCGCCAGATGGGCCGGGGCGCGCGGCGCCGGCAGTTATTACTTCCTGCACGGCGATTCTATTCCAGTCGGTGACGGTATCTGCGCGTGTATTGACGGTTATCGCTAAGGTGAACACGACAATAGAAATAATTGTAGAGGCAGAGATTCTGAGTTTCATGATTGTTCCTTTCTTTGGATCGCGCGCCAGCGCGGGTTTGCGTCGAAAGAGCAATGTCCGAAGTGCGCTTGCAAATCTTGTCTGACAGGTAACGCGAGGATCGACGCGGAAACCTCTAATCGATGTTCAAGAACCTCAAGCGGGTGAAGACATCTAGCAATTCACGGAAAAAAAGCGGGAGCGACTGAATCACCCCCGCGAAATCATCCGTTGTTTGATCCGTCAGTTTGCGCGCACTGCAATTTCGATGCGCTGGGGTTTCTGGCGCAGGGCGGCCAGCTCGCGACGGATGCCGCGCTCCTGCGTGCTCTGCCGCAGTTCTTCGCCGTTGCTGCTGCCGACAATCCACATCTGGGCCAGGAAGTATTGGCTGCCGTAGCGGTGGAAGACCAGCTTCGACTGGTTTTGCGGATCGCGGCCATAAACTGGATTAATCAGAACGAACTCAGCGGTCGATCCGTCGCTTTTTTGTATCTTCAGTTCGGACCGAGAGTCCTCAAGACGCACAACGTAGTCGCCGGCGGGCAGTGTTTTATTGGCTGCTGTGAACTCAAACGGAATGGTAACCGTTATGGCGCTGGCGTTCTGCGCGTGGGCAGACACAACCATCATAGTTGTCAGGACGGTTACGATCGCTAAGGTGCTAAGTAAATGTTTCTTCATGTGACCTCCTAAAAGTTTCGTGAATTAAGGTCGCAATCAATTGATCCGCCCTCGTTCGCGCTGCAGCTCGCTTATTCGCTGCTGGACTGCAAGGCTGAACTGCTTTCACTAGCAGAACGCGGGAAGTACCAGGGAAACCTCTAACCCCACGGCGTGACCCCGCTCAGACAGCAAGACGCAATCGCTTCAAGAGGGTATAATCCCGGCGATTTCGCGGCGCTCGTCGCACTAAAAAAAGGCCCCCGAACGATGGACTCCACATCGAGAAGTGATGTAACGGAATTACTGGTCGCCTGGAGCAATGGAAACCAGGCAGCGCGCGACCAGTTGATGAGTGTTGTTTACGACGAGCTGCATCGGTTGGCTCGGCGCTATATGCGGCGCGAATCACCTGGCCATACGCTGCAAACCTCAGCGTTACTCAATGAAGCATTCCTCCGGTTAGTCGATCAAAAGAACGTCCACTGGCAAAATCGGGCGCATTTTTTCGGCATTGCGGCGCAGATGATGCGACGAATTCTGGTTGATTATGCTCGGAGCCGAAACTACGAAAAGCGCGGTGGCGGCGCCCGCGCGTTATCTCTGGACGAAGCTCTGATCGTGTCTGACGCGCGGAACGAAGAGGTCGTTAACGTGCACGAAGCGCTTGAACGGCTGACGGAATTCGATGCCCGCAAGGGTCAAATTGTTGAGCTGCGTTTCTTTGGCGGCCTCAGTATCGAAGAGACAGCCGAAGTTCTCGGCGTCTCGCCCGGCACGGTAATGCGCGATTGGACGTTAGCCAAAGCCTGGCTGCGTCGCGAACTATCACCCACCGAAGTTGAAGGTTAGAGGTTTCGTGCAATTTTCTCGCGTTAAGTTTGAATGGAGCGCACTGGCCCGGTTTCCTTTCGCTATGCTTAGTTGGCGATCACCTTTCGCTCGCCGCGCTTAGTTCAGATGGGACGGTGCGCTCCGTTTTCGGAATATGGACGTCGAACGGTGGCAACATATCGACGAGCTGTTCCACGCCGCCCTGGCGTGTGAACCCGAGCAACGCCCCGAATTTCTTGCCCACAAATGTGGAGACGACGAAAGTCTCCGCCGCGAAGTCGAGTCATTACTTTCGTCGCTGCAAGAAGCCGACGACTTCATCGAAGCACCGGCAGGTGACGTCGCCGCCGAGTTACTCGGCACTCACAAGTCGCTCTTAGAAGCCGGACAACAGATCGAAAACTACCAAATTATTCGCCATCTCGGATCTGGCGGCATGGGCGAGGTCTATCTGGCGGAAGACATCACGCTGAAACGCAAAGTAGCACTCAAGCTACTGCCTCCTCATTTCACTGTTAACCCGGATCGTGTGCGCCGCTTTGAACGGGAAGCGCGCGCGGCATCGGCCCTGAATCATCCGAGCATCGTTACGATTTATGAAATCAGGAAGTCCGGTGCGACCCACTTCATTGCCACCGAGTTCGTCGACGGTAGGACGTTGCGCCAGTTGATAAACGAAAAGCCTCTGAAGCTCAGCGAAATACTGAATGTGGGAATCCAGGTAGCTGATGCGCTTTCCAATGCCCACGCATCGGGAATTGTTCACCGGGACATCAAGCCGGAAAACATCATGGTGCACCGCCAGGGATACGTGAAGGTGCTGGATTTTGGGCTGGCTAAGCTCAATGAAAAACCACCCAACAACTCTGGCCTCGAGACACCGACGCTCCTGCAATCAGATCCCGGTTTGGTCATGGGGACTGTCCAATACATGTCGCCCGAACAAGCACGCGGGAAAAAGGTTGATGCCCGCGCGGACATCTGGTCGCTGGGGGTGGTGCTGTACGAGTTGTTCGCCGGGCGCGTGCCTTTCGACGGAGAGACGCCCAGCCATGTGATGGTTGCGTTGATGGAGAACGAGCTGCCGCCGCTGAAGCGTCATGCGCACGTTCCAGATGAATTGAATCGGATCGTCACTAAGACGCTGTGCAAAAATCAAAAAGACCGCTACCAGGCGGCGAAGCAGCTCAGCCGCGATTTGCGAACGGTGAAGGAACATCTGCAACTCGATCCCCGTTCGCGGCATTGGCTCAAAGAGGTTCCCAGTGAAAAGTTAGGGAGCACTCTTTCAATCGAAGCGCCACATCTGCCGGCATGCGCCCCATTCGAAACAGCTCGGGTGCCGGCCCACACGACGACAAGTGCCGAGTATCAGGCAAAGCATTTTTGGACGTGGAAAACCGCGGCCGCGGTGGCCGCGCTTGCGGTCACCGTGAGTGTGGCTGGCTTTGTGTTTTATCGAAACAGCCGGCGGACGCAGGCCCAGCCGGCAGCGGCGGCGGTCTTTCAGATGAACGATCTTGTGAAAGTTACTAATTCCGGACGGGTGAAGGACGCAGCCATTTCTGCGGATGGCAAATACATCGCGTACGTCGGTGAAGAGAAAGGGAAGACAGGAATCCACCTGCAGAATGTTGCGAGCAGTGACGCGTGGCAAGTAGTTCCCGCGACGCAGGATTATTATGACGGTCTTACTTTTTCGCCCGACGGAGTTTTTCTTTACTACACGGTAAAGCAACCCAACAATTCAATCGCCTCTCTTTATCGGGTGAACCTGTCGCGAAGCTCGCCAGAGAAATTGATCGTGGACGTTGATGGACCGGTTTCATTTTCGCCGGATGGACGGCAGATGGTTTTTGTGCGCGGTGCGACAACCGGCCAAAGAGACTTGATGGTCGCGAATGCCGACGGCACTGCTGAGTACACGATTGCCTCGCGAACCGGGTTTGGCGCGTTCTCGTTTGGGGGACCAGCATGGTCGCCAGACGGAAAGACCATTGCGTGTGGGGCTTCGTTTGCCGATCACACCGGAAAGTTCATGACGGTGGTTGGCGTAAACGTGGGCGATCGATCCGTGAAAATGCTCACAAAACAAAGATGGCGACTTATCGGTCGCGTCTGGTGGGTTAACGACGGTGCCGGGATCGTTCTCAGCGGGAACGATCTTTCAACGCGGTCAGCTAAACAGTTGTGGTATCTGTCTGCTGGCAGTGGAGAATCGCGACGTATTACGAGCGATCTACAGGATTACGACGGAATCAGCGTTACCGCCGACTCGGCAACGGTGCTAACCAGGGAAACCCACGCGCTCGTCGGACTTTGGATCGTGCCCCACGGCGATACCGCGCGCGCAAACCAAATTCTGAGCAATGTTGACGATCTATACCAGGGCGATTACACAAGAAATCGTTTTTCATGGATGCCAGATGGCCGCATCCTGTACACCGCCGAACTCAATGGCACCCCCACCATCTGGACCGTGGGGGCCGATGGCACTGGGCACAAGCAACTAACCAGAAGCGCCGGAGGCAACGCCTTTCCATCCGCTTCGTCGGATTCCCAACATATCGTTTTCGTTTCAGATCGTACGGGTCGCACTAACGTGTGGACGACGAGCATCGATGGCACGAACGAAAAGCAATTGACCTATGGCGAAGACGATTCGTGGGCGTGGTGTTCGCCTGACGCGCAATGGGTTATTTACCATAGCGGCGATGAGGGAAAACGCAGGATTCACAGAGTTCCCATAGGTGGCGGCCCATCCGAGCAGTTGACTGACTACACTTCGCTACTTCCGGTTGTCTCGCCTGACGGTCATTCCATTGCGGCCTATTACCGCGCCGAGCCAAAAGTGCCCTGGCAAATTGCCATTATTCCATTTAACGGCGGCCCTCCGACCCATTTGTTCGAGCTTCCCCGTGACGTACCGCTCTACTCGCTGGTTCGCTGGACGCCTGATGGCGCATCGCTCGCTTATGTTATTGTCCGCGATGGCGTCTCTAATATCTGGATCCAACCTATCGATGGAGGCGCGCCGAGGCAGCTAACGAATTTCAACTCTGACGAGATTCTTTGGTTCGAGTGGTCACCCGACGGACAACAGCTGGGCGTCTTGCGCGGCACGAGTACCAGCGACATCGTGATGATTCACACCAAGCCAGAAAGTTCGCAGCCGTAAAGACACGCCGAAGCTTCGAAGAGACTGCTTCGGAATCATCACCGACCTCGCAAGTTTCCTCTGATCGTTTAAGTGTTAGAGGTTTCAGGTAAATCTCTCGCGTTTAGTTTGAATGGGGCGCAACCGTCCGGTTTCCTTTCCTATGCCTTGGGTAGCGGGCGAGGTTTCGCTCGCCAGGCACAGTCAAAATAGGATCTTGCGCCCCATTCTTGACAATATGACGCCCGAACGATGGCAACAAATAGATCGATTGTTTCATGCGGCTTTGGACTGCAAGCCCGCGGAGCGCGCCGAGTTCCTCGCGAGCAAATGCGCAGGCGACGAGCCGTTAAGGCACGAAGTCGAGTCGCTGATCTCCTCGCTTGAGGAAGCTGAAAGCTTTATTGAGGCTCCCGCCGGTGACGTGGCCGCGGAGTTGCTCGGCACGCACCAGCCCGCTTTCCAACGCGGACAACAAATCGAGAATTACCGCATCGTCCGGCTGCTTGGCTCCGGGGGAATGGGCGAGGTTTATCTTGCCGAAGATGTCCGATTGAAGCGCAAGGTCGCGCTCAAACTGCTGCCGGCACATTTCACTGTCAATCCGGATCGTGTTAGGCGTTTTGAACGAGAAGCACGGGCCGCCTCGGCACTCAACCATCCCAACATCGTCACGATTTACGAAATCAAACAATCGGGTGCTACTCACTTCATCGCCACTGAGTTCGTCGACGGCAAAACCTTGCGCCAGATGATGAGCGAAAAACCGCTGAAGCTCAGCGAAGTCCTAAACGTGGCGATCCAGGTGGCGGACGCGCTCTCGGGCGCCCATGCGGCCGGAATCGTCCATCGCGACGTTGGCCGGAAAACATCATGATCCATCGCCAGGGATACGTGAAGGTCCTCGACTTTGGCCTTGCCAAGCTGAATGAACAACCGGGCTTGGACTCGGATCCCGACCGGACGACTCTGCTGCAATCAAATCCCGGTTTGGTCATGGGGACGGTCCAGTACATGTCGCCGGAACAAGCGCGCGGTAAGAAAGTCGACGCGCGCGCAGACATCTGGTCGTTAGGTGTGGTGCTGTACGAATTGCTCGCCGGTCGCGTGCCTTTCGAAGGCGAGACACCGAGCCATGTGATGGTCGCGCTAATGGAGAACGAGCTGCCTCCGGTCAGCAACTATGTGAATGCGTCGCCCGAGCTGGAGGAGATCGTTACCAAGGCGCTGCGCAAGAAAGCCAAGGAGCGATATCAGTTGGCGAGTGACCTGGCGAAAGACTTGAAGGAGATAAAGCAGCAATTACAAGTCGAAGAGCACCTACGCCGTTTTGGAGAACCGGCGCGAACGGCTGGTGTGCCATCTTCGCCGCAGCAGACGCTCGCCCGAACTACTGCCTCTAACGTCACAGCCCATGGCACGCAGACACAGCCTCACGTTTCCAGCGCTGAATATCTCATTAGAGAAGTCACTCGTCATAAAATTGGCGTGACGATCGCCGCGGTATTACTACTGACCGTAACTGTCATCGGTGCATATTTTTATGTTGCGAAAAAGCCATCCGCCGTGCATTCAATCGCGGTGCTGCCGTTCAACAACGCCGGGAATAATCCTGACATGGAGTATCTGTCAGATGGATTGAGCGAGAGTTTGACTAACAATTTGTCTCCGGTGCCAGGCCTGACGGTGATCTCGCGATATTCGAGTTTCCGTTACAAGGGTCAACAGGCCGATCCACAGGAAGTGGGAAAGAATCTGGGCGTAGACGCTATCGTCACGGGTAGCGTCAACAAAGTAGGAGACAACTATCTAATCAGCGTCGAGCTGGTTAGCGCGTCGGATAGAAGGCACATTTGGGGAAACCAATACAATCGTAAGGCGGCTGACCTGTTGATGGTGCAGTCGGAAATCTCTCGCGAGATCGCTGAACAACTGCGCCTCCACCTGACCCAAACCGAGGAGCAGGAGTTAACCAAGTCTCAGGCGATCAATCCCCAGGCTTATGATTTATTCTTAAAGGCCCACGCGCTTTGGAACACCGGCAAGAGCGCCAATCAGAAAAAGTCAGTCGAGTATTACCAGCAGGCCGTCGCCGTCGATCCGAACTACGCGCTCGCCTATGCTGATATGGCCGATGCGTACAGCGCGCTCATCACCAACAATGATCTGCCGCAAAAAGAGATTGCGCCGAAGGCCGAAGAAGCGGCGCAGAAAGCCTTGCAAGCGGATCCCAATCTCGCTGAATCGCACCTGGCCGTCGCCAACATCAAGATGGATAAGTGGGAATGGTCCGAGGCTGAGGCTGAATTCAAAAAGGCTCTTGAATTGAATCCAAACCTGGTCGCGGCGCATCGCAAATACGGAGTGTTTCTGCGAATCCATGGAAGAGTCGAAGCGGGAGTGGCTGAAATCAATCGCGCGCAGCAGCTCGACCCGCTGCGCATGTCAGTCGCGCAGGCGCGCGTAGCGATTCTGTCAATCTATCGCCAAAATGATCAAGCGCTCGAGGGCGCCAAGCAAATCCTGCAGGCTAATCCGAACAAGCCCGGCGCGCACATTGCCGTCGCACAGCTTTACGCAAGATTAGGTCGAAACGCGGAAGCCATTGAAGAATACCTCGAAGCGATCAGGCTGGGTGACGAGACGGGTGACGTGCAACTGCTTCTGGCTTGGGCGTACGCGAAAAGCAGCCAGCGTGATAAGGCGCTCGAAATTCTGCGGCAGTTCCAGAGCGGCAAGCTCCTCGCGTCGCCCTTTGGGCTGGCCATGGTGTATGTGGGATTGGGGGATAACGAGCGAGCATTTGCGGCACTCGAAGACGCCTACGCGATGCACGACCAGCAGTTGATGTGGCTGCGCGGGGAATGGACATTTGATTCAATTCGTTCCGATCCGCGGTTCGAAGATTTGGTAAGACGCGTAGGTCTTTAAGGATTCTTCCATGCGATTCACACGGCGACTCCTCGTCGCAACGCTGTTTGCGTTGAATCTGTTTGCCACTTCACACGGCCAAACAGCAACCACCGGCACGATTGAAGGTTTCATCACCGACCAGAACGGCGCTGTCATTCCAGGCGTAGCTGTCATTGCGACCAGTCCGAATTTAATCCGAACGCAATCAAGTGTGAGCGACAGCGAAGGCCGGTATCGCTTTCCCAGTCTGCCGCCGGGAATCTACATAGTAACTGTCGAAGCAGCACAAGGCTTCGCGCGTTTCGTCAAGGACGATGTCGCCGTAAACCTCTCAAAGACGTCGTCGCTAACAATCCATCTGGAGCCGGCCGGAGCCAGCGCCATCGTAACCGTCACTTACAGTTCAGCGCCGAGCGTCGATACGACCAGCAACACCAGCGGGGCCAGTGTTTCTACTGATCAGTTTTCCAATTTCGTTACGCAGCGCACGGTGCAGTCAATCTACACAATTGCGCCCGGCGTCGCGCGCTCGGGTTTGCGCGATCTTTCAGGCCGCGATCGCGATCCATCAGTGTCGGGTTCATCCGGGCTCGAGAATCTTTACATCATGGACGGCATTAACACGACTGATCCTTCGTTCGGTGGATCGGGCGCGAATTTGCCATTTGAGTTTGTTCAGGAGGTTGAAATCAAGACGGGTGCGTTCGGCGCTGAATATGGGTTATCGACTGGCGGAATTTTCAACGTGCTTACCAAGAGCGGCGGGAATGAGTTGCACGGTGACGTGTTTGCTTACTTCACGACCAAAGGGATGGTTTCGGGAACGAAATACTTTCCGTTTACGGGAGCAGCTCCCAACGGCTTCTCGGAAATCGATGCGGGTTTCGATGCCGGTGGCGCGCTCAAGAAAGATAGGCTGTGGTTCTTTGGCGCCTTCAATCCACAGCGACGTAGGAACCATTACTTCACACAGACATTACGCGAGCAAGTAAGTAACACGGTTACCACGCCGTTCTATGCCGGCAAATTAACTTATGCGCCAAAACAACACCACGTACTGACTTTTTCTACGTTTGGAGATTTCACGAGAATTACGGGATTTCGCGTCAACATCTCGAACAATGTAGCGCCTAACGGCGGCACCCTCTCCGGTTTTGGCGCCAATCCGAATTCGTTCATCGGCGCAGGCGAGTTGGGTGGCGATAACTATGGCGTTCGTCTCAACTCAACGTTCTCGTCAAGTTGGATTGGCGAGTTTGCATTCGGCGTTCATCGTCAACGCAACAACCTCCTCCCGCCGGCAGACCTCACCGATGTTGAAACTGTCACTGATAACTTCGCCATCGTGCGCAACGGCGCCGTTCTTCCGGTAGTTGACACGAACATCGATTTCGGCGGAACCACCGGCTTCCTTGCTTTTGTCGATGGTCGCGCGGGCTCGCTGCAACGCGGATATGTCCGCCAGGGCTTTCCTCAACGTTTCACCGATCAGAATAGGAACCGCTTCGAAGCTCAGGCAAGACTGCAAAATATTTTCAATCGGCACACGCTCAAATACGGTATCGAGTTTAGTCAGAATCGAATCAAGCTCGATTCCGGTTTGACTGGGCCCCACCGTGATTTTGGGGCGGGCGTCGCGTACGACGGATTTGCCGTCACTAACAGATTCGGCGTTTGCACTGTCCAAAGCGCGTCTGTGGTTTGTCCAGCGTCAGCCTTAACCAGTCGAGTCAATGCTTTGATTGCAGCAGGCCAGGCTCCGATCGGAATTCTCAACGCCAGCACTGACACGACGCTCACCGCAGCTCAGTTGAGCACGAATCCTTTTCTCATTCGCTCAACTACAGGCATCGGCACTTCACTTGACACTACGAATGGCAAGTTCATCACCACTAGTGTCGAAAGTTTCTACGTGCAAGATGAATTTCGCGCGGCCAGAAACGTGCAAGTGAATCTGGGACTGCGGTGGGACTATCAACAGCTTAACGATGGAAACGCGACTTACCTGAAGTTGCACAAGTTCAAAGACAATCTTCAGCCTCGGATTGGTTTCATTTGGGACTTCACTAAAACCGGCAAAGGAAAGTTCCTGATAAACTATGCGCGCTTTCTCGAGGCGCCGATTCCCACCATGTTTCTGTTTACGGCCGGTGGACTCTCTACCAGTTTTTCCGCAAACGTCAACCGATTGAATGCACCGCCCGGTTCTACTATCACGGCGGACCTCGGGGCTTGCTGCGGCTCGCTACCTCTTGACCCGGACTTAAAGCCGCAAACAGTCCACGAGATTGCCACTGGCATCGAATATGAACTCAGGACAGGCTTCACCCTTGGGATGCGCGGCGTTTATCGGGCACAGGGCACGGTAATCGAAGACGGGTCTTTCGATGATGGGAACACGTTTTTCCTGTTCAATCCGGGAGAGAGCACAACCGAACAATTGGCGTGTGCAGGTCCATTCGGCTGCTTTGGACGCGCGCGTCGCTATTATCGCGCGCTCGAGTTCACGGCGACTAAGCGCTTCACCGCGAATTACCAGTTCATCGCGTCTTATGTCTATTCCAGTGTCACGGGCAATTACGAAGGCTTCTATCGCAACGACAATGGTCAAGGCCTCGCGAACCTTTCGACGTTATTCGACATTCAGAGTCTGCTCGCGAACAAATATGGCCGTTTACCAAACGACCGGCCACATCAGTTTAAGTTTGACGGCAGTTATCGAACTCCGTGGAAGGTGCTTGTGAGCGGATCGTTTCGCGCACAGTCAGGAATACCTTTCAATGCGTTGATTCCGCACCCGACCGAAGGCGACAACGAAGGCTTCCTGGTTCCACGCGGTACCGCGGTGAACCCGCTGACAGGCGCAAATCGGACTCCTGCGACTCTTAATTTGGATCTTGGAGCGTCCTATCCAATCAAATTTGGGGAGGACAAACAGTTGCGTTTTCAAGTCGACTGGTTCAATGTCACCAATGCTCAACGCGCGCTCAGACAGGACGAAACGCTAAGAACTAACAGCGGAATTCCCGGCGCCAATTTTATCCAGTTCCCAAATCCCTTCTACGGCCAGGGCACGATCTTCCAGTATCCCTCGTCGCTGCGCGTGGGAATTAAGTTTCAGTTTTGAAGCCGCGCTTTGATCGCGCGATTGGCTTTGCCCCAAAGTGCATGCTCCAGCATTTCGCTCGAGGCGCGTTTCCATTGAAGGTCGTGTAACTATAAATATTTCGCCGCTCGCGGCGATGATCAGCTTCGCATTCTCGTGAACAGCCCTCTCTGACTTTTGAGCCAAAAACTTCTGAGATAGTGCTTTTCGAGATCGCTCAAATGAGAAAAGATTCTAATAGCCCCGCAATCTGTTATCCTCTGCCGGACAGAAACTGCTGAGGTCGAGTTTTACGGCCATGAATTATATGCCCCGATCCGTCCGCACTTCTGAAATCCCACGATTTGTTTCCATCGTTCTGGCCGTCATCCTCTTCGCTGCGCCGCTGGGTGCCCAACAGCCGGCGCGATCATCACCGCCTCAACCAACCCCAACGGCAACTGAGCCAACTTTCGACACACTGCTTTCGGCTGAGAGTTACAAACTTTATGGAGAAGTGCGCAACGTCGGCCAACTACTCACGACTGGCGGCGCCGGTGAGATTGTCGAGCCGATCATTAAGCTGGCGAATCCAGGAGCAGAGTTCAAATCACTACTGAAATTTCTTAAGGACAATTCGGAACAGTTGGCCACTTCGCGTTTGCTGTTCGCGACTTGGCCCGCACGTAAAGACATCCCGGCGATGTTTGCGGCAATCGAATTCGCCTCGCCTGAAGAAGCAGCCAAGTTCACGCCCAAACTCGAAACGTTCCTGCCGACCGTGATTCCGCCGGTGCCGGTCGTCGAAGAACAGACCGAAAGCCCCTCGCTTTCAACGAATCAAACCGCGCCGGCGGAGACACGGACCGCCGCAGCTCCGCCGACGAAGCCGGCGGCCAATTCGCCTGCGCCCCGCGCTAAACCGGCAGCTTCCCCAGAGATGCGATTGCCATTCGTGATCACCCATCAGGGCAGTCTGGTTTTTATCAGCGACACAACATTCAAGTTTGAGAAGCTGCATCCTAAAGACAGCTCGTTGCTGAGCGAAGATCACAACTTCCGGGTTGCGCGCGATCGTTTCTCATCTGAACCAGTCTTCATCTATTACAACGTCGCGCTGGAAGATAAGGCCGCCCCGAAGCCTTTGCCGACGCCGGTCATCTCCGAAGAAGAGCGCGAGCGCATCCGCAAGGAAGAAGAAGCTGAGATTCAGAAAAGTATTGAAGAGGCGAAAACTCGACAAGTCGGGGAGCGGAATGAAAGCGAGGTAGCGGTTCTCGTCGCCGAACCGGCCAGAGTTGCAATCGCGACGCCATCGCCAACGGGTACCCCGACGAAACAGGAAGAGGCGCAAGCGAACGCTGCGAAACAGCTTGGTAGCATGTTCGGGACTCTGGGACAGGGTGAGCCGCAGTGGCCTGAGGCGGTGGGCGTCGCGGTGGCGCTCGACAACGATGAATACGTTATCCGCGCAATTCTGATTGAACCACAGAATAACAAGCACTCCCTTCTACCGTTTGTTCCTGAAGTCATCGCTGGAGCCGCAATCAACTCGGAGGCAGCATCAGTGCTTCCCGATGACACCCAAGTGTTAGTGACTTCTTCAATCGACTTCAACCGGACCTACCAAGAGATGAAGCGAGAGGCGGAGAACAAGGCCATCCTGGCGCGAAAGACAAATCCCAACGCGGCCGAATCGCCAGACGCGTTCGGCGAGTTTGAGAAGAAGGCGGGGTTCAGAATCTCTGATGATTTGCTTCCTGCTCTGGGAAACGAAATCGCGGTCGCAACTTCAATCAAGGAGTTGAACGGTCTTGGCATGTTCGGAATGCCCGCTCCGCCACCGCCGAAACCTTCGCCAGAAGGTGCAGCCGCCGACCAGGCAGCGCCACCCTCCTTACCGATCTTTCTGATCGCGGTGAAGGATCGCGAAGCCGCGAAGCGTCTGATGCCGCGCGTTCTGACGGGGCTGGGAATTGGCGAAGCTAATCTGCTGGCGCAAGCGCAACACCGCGGCGATAGCGAGATAATCGATTACGCAGGATTTTTCGCGTACGCGTTCGTGGAAAACTTCCTCGTGATTTCCGATTCGGCCACTGTGCACCGCGTCGCTGACGCAGCGAACAATCATCAGACGCTCAGCTCGAACAATGCCTTTCGCACAATGCGACATTGGCAGCCCAAAGCGACCCTGGGCGAAGTCTATATTTCGCCGGCGCTGATGGAGAGTTTTCAGGAAGCTTTGAAAAAACAGGCCAGTACAATGGATGCGGCGATGCGTGATTTTCTATTGCGGCTCAGCCCGGCGTCGAGCGCCATCACTTATGCGTTATCGCACGATGGGCTGGGCGCGGTGCACGAACTTCACCTGCCAAAGAACCTGATCCTCGCCATGGTCGCCAGCACCAGCGCGGCGATGAAGTCGATGCAGAAAGGGTCGCCGGAGATGAATGAGATAATCGCGATGAGCGCGCTGCAAATGATTGCAAACTCCGAAGCGCAATATCGCGTCGACAAGGGCGACTATGGATCTCTGGAGAGTCTGGTGAGTTCGAAAATGATCACGAGGGACATGCTCGACAAGTATGGATACGGATTCTCAGTGACAACGTCCGGGAGCGGCTTTGAAGTGGTTGCCACGCCGAACGAATATGGCAAGACCGGCAAACGATCATTTTTCATCGATCAAAGCGGTGTCCTGCGCGGCGACGATCATGGCGGAGGGCCGGCAACAGTTGCAGACAAGCCGGTACAGCACTGACGAGTAGGTTAACTGGCCCCGAATTACAAATTCTCAATCGGTACCGGCTCAATCTCATCAGCTAATCCAAATCCAAAGACTCGTGAATAGAAGTACAACTCGCCGTCGAGTGAGCGCTTGATGTTCTCGGCTTTGCGAAAGCCGTGTTGCTCTCCTGCGAAGGCGACGTAAGCAACAGGCACGCCTTTTTGGCGCAACGCTTCGACCATCATTTCCGCTTGATTAGGTGGGACAACTTTGTCTTCCAGTCCCTGAAAGAAGATCACGGGACAGGAAAGACGATCGGCAAAATGAACCGGTGAGCGCTCGAAGTAGAGATCGCGGCGTTCCGGGTAAGGACCGATCAGGCTATGCGAATAGCGCGACTCGAATTTGTGTGTGTCGAGGTCGAGCGCTTCGAGATCGCTGACGCCGAAGTGACTGGCTCCGGCTTTGAACGCGTCGCGAAACGTCAGCGCGCATAATGTCGTGTAACCGCCGGCGCTGCCTCCGTCAATCATCAAACGATCGCCGTCGACTCGGCCCTCGGCCGCGAGAAACTTTGCGCCGTTCACGCAATCGTCGACATCAGTAATTCCCCACGTACGATTTAGACGACGACGGTACTCCGTGCCGTAACCGGTGCTGCCGCCATAATTTACATCTAAGACGGCAATGCCGCGGCTGGTCCAGTATTGAATGCTGGATGTCATGAGAGCAGAGGTCGCGGATGTTGGTCCGCCGTGACTCTTAACGAGGAGCGGCGGCTTTTCATCGGCAGGCGCGGCGAAGTCGGCGTTCTTGGGCGGATAGAAAAATCCGTGTGCGGTCAGGCCGTTTTCGGTGGGGAACTCAATCGCCTCGGCCTGCGAAATGTAACCGGCATCAATCTCGATGTTGTTAGCGCGCTGCAACACCGTCGCCGTTTTTGCCGCTAAATCAAAATCAATGATCGAGAGTGGCGCGGTCGGCGAACCCGCACGAAACAACGCGCGTTCGCCGGACGCGCGCACAAATGAAATGTCGGTGTATTCTGTTTCCAGCCGGGTTAGCTCACGGGTTCGAGTATCGATTTCACCAAGCCGCCAAATTCCTTGCTCGACAAAGGCGCACACGATCGTGTCCGCGGATGCGAAAGTGTAAGTCGACATACCGAACACCCACTGCGGCGCGCCGAACTCAGCCTTCATCGCACAAACGTTCTCGACAACGCCGCCGGCTTCGCGATAAATATTCCACCAACCCATTCGGTCCGAAACAAAATAAAGCGTACCGTCGGGTGACCATTCCGGTTGAAAGATCGATTCGGTTGGTCCACCTGCGACCAGCCGTCGATTCGTGACTGAACCATCCGCCGCGAATTCGCCGACCCACAATTCGCAGCCGTCCCAGGGCATGTTCGGATGGTTCCAGGTGAGCCACGCCAGACGCGAGCCGTCAGCACTCACGCGCGGAAAAGAGTAGAAGTCGTTGCCTGTAACCAGTACCGTTGATGCCCCGCCCGTCATCGGCACGCAGACAATCTCGTTTGCTGGTTGATGCGTATCGTGACGATGATCTTCGCGCACACAAATCAGACGGTCGCGTGATTTATCGATGACGTAATCGGCATAGCGAACCTGATCGTCGGCACAGTCCCGGCTAATCAGCTCAGGTTGTTGGCCGGAGGTGACGCGATAAATCTGCTGGTCCGTAAAATTCGAGAAATAAATCGCAGCGCCATGGACGACGTAATCGCCGCCGCCGTATTCATGGACTCGGGTACGCGCGTTGAAGCCTGGGGGAATTAGGTCCCCGCGGTGACCGTTTCCATCTTGCCGGACAATGACCTGGCGCCCACCTTCGGATGGACGCATCTCAATCCAAAAAGCGTCGGCACCCTCAAGCTTGAGCTGGCTGAGGCCAATTGACCCTTTGACGATCAGGTCAGACGTGATGGGCGACTTCCACGAGCCGTATGAAGCAGTTCTCATTTGATAAATTGAATCCCGATCGATCGGGATAGCGGCGGTTTATCTCGTGAATTTGAAGAACACCGCCAGTTAATAGAACGAACAGATGGAAGTCAACCGAAGGACTCGTGCGTCTTGAAGGAATAACCGCCCACTGCCGCAGGCGGTTCCGACTGTTTTGCGCAAAAAAGCAAAGGCGCCAACCTCCCCCAAAGTTGGCGCCCTACCCTTCAGTCTCAGTTCTCACAAGGAGAATCAATGAATGAACGGATGCTAAACCTCTTTTAGGCGGGGTCGGTTGCAAAAGTATTGCGATGAACTTGTGAAGCTGTGTCCTTAAATCTACGTATCACGTGGCACCCTGGGGGACTAAGCGAGTGCCTTCGCTTCGATGAAGATGTGCTTTATCTCAGGGTGCTGAGCACGGATGGCAGTTTCCACGCGATTGATAGCATCGGCAACTTCTTTGGCGGAAAGCTGCGGTTTGAATTCGACGTCCAGCGCTAATAACACTTCATGAGGTCCGAAGTGCATCGTCAGGGATTTCCTGACTTGCTGAACTGCGCCATCGGCAGCGGCGATTACACGGATGCTCTGCAAGGTTCGCGGATCGACGGCCTCTCCAATCAACAAACCTTTCGTTTCGTAAGCTAAGAAGACAGCGACGCTGGCCAGGATGACGCCGATGACGATCGAGGCGATTCCATCGCAATAGGGATTGTCTAACAGTTCGCCGAGTGCGATTCCCAAAAACGCAACCACCAATCCTGCCAGCGCGGCTGAATCTTCAAACAGAACGGTGAAGGACGTCGGATCTTTGCTGTGCTTGACGGTTTCGACTAGGCCCTCGCCTTTCAATTCATTGCGAAAAGCCTTGAACGCGAAGAACGCCGAAACACTCTCGAACAGAAACGCGAGTCCCAGCACGACATAGTTCCAGGTGGGATTGCCTCGATGAGGATGAACGATGTGCGTGATGCCTTCGTAAACCGACATGCCGCCGCCCAGCGAGAAAACCAGGATGGCCACGATCAGCGGCCAGAAGTAAAGCTCCTTGCCGTGACCAAACGGGTGGACGTCGTCGGCCGGCTTTCGGCTCTGCCGCAAGCCGACGAGCAGTAACGCGCCGTTGCCGGTATCAACCAGCGAGTGAATCGCTTCGGACAGCATTGCCGAACTGCCTGTGAACGATGCCGCCACGAACTTAGTGATCGCGATGGCAAAGTTCGCGGCGATGGCTGCGAATATCGAAACTTTCGATTCACCCGTCATGCGCACACAATAGCAAATGAAGTGCCTGCTTCAGAACCGCTAACGGTAATGAGCGGGATAACGAAGGGTTTGACCTTCTGAGGAAAAGTGCGTTCTTATCCCGCCCGCTACCGCTCGCGGTTCTGTAACAGGGGGTGCACGGGTGTTTTGCCAGTGCCTTTTGCGGCTGCTATAAAGACCACAGAACTTGATTGAAGCAGGAGCAACGCTGTGATTAATGGAGCGCACATAATCATCTACAGCAAAGACGCGGAAGCCGATCGCGCATTCTTGAAAGACGTACTCGGCTTTCGTTCCGTCGATGTGGGACATGGCTGGTTGATCTTTGCTCTGCCACCGTCGGAAGTCGCCTGTCATCCGGGCGACGAGAACGATCGGCACGAGCTTTATCTGATGTGTGAAGATCTAAAACGACGATGGCGGCCCTCGATGCAAAGGGCATTCAGTGCACGGATGTCCAGGAACCGCCGTGGGGCATACTCACCAGCATCAAGCTACCCGGTGGCGGGAAACTTGGGCTGTATCAGCCGAAACATCCGCGGCCGTAGGTTCCCCAAAAATCTTGCCGCCAACAAATGGAGAGCTAGATGGCAGATTCCAAAACAAATGCTTCGACCGGCCCTGAGTTAACTGCGCGGGCGATCATCATTGGTCTGGTGGTGGCGATGATCATTGGCAGCGCGTATCCATATTGCGTTCTGAAGTTGGGGTTTGGGCCGAATCTTTCTGTAGTTTCCGCCTTCTTTGGATTCATGGCGTTGGTGCCGCTGGTGTTTGTGTTGCGGCTGACCGACACCAACGCGCGCGAGAACAACATCGTGCAAACGATGGGCACCAGCGCGGGCCAAACTGCGTTCATGGCGGTGCTGCTTGCCGCTTTCGACATGCTGAACGCCAAAGGCGTTCTCCAGCCGGCGATTTATCTGAACACGTGGCAGATTTTTTTGTGGCTGTGCAGCGCGAGCCTGCTGGGCATCCTTTTGGCTGTGCCCATGCGCCGCCATTACATCGACGAAGAGAACCTGACTTACGCCGATGGTCTGGCGGCGGGGGAAACGATCAAGGTGCTGCATGAGGGTCGGGACAGCGGAGCAGCGAAAGGACCGCTCGCCGCACTCGGCCTCGGCACACTTCTGTCCGGCCTGCTGATGATGGTCACGACGTATTGGAAGTGGGTGCGTGATACGTGGTTCATCCCAGGTAAAGAAGCGATGAACATCGGCTTCAATATCAGTCTGTTGAGCTTCGGTTCTGGTCTGCTCGTCGGATTTCGCATCTGTCTGGCGATGGCTATTGGCACGGCGATTAGCTGGTTCATCCTGCCGCGGTTTCTGTTCGCCCACGGCATGATTACGGCGCTGACGTATCCGGCGACGCTCCGTTGGGTGATGTGGCCTGCGACTGGACTGATGGTTGCTGGAGGATTGATGTCTCTGGCCCTGAAGTGGAATCTGATCGTGAAAACATTTCGCGGACTAAAGGGCGGTGGCACGGGTGTCGCGCGGAACGACTTTCCGATGCGTTGGGTGATCATTGGATCGATCATTATGACTGTCGTGCTGTGCGTGGTTCAGTATTTCAGCATGGGCATTCCGATGTACTTGTCCTTGATCGCGATCTTGTTTTCGCTGCCGCTGATGTTGGTGGGTTTGCGTGTGCTGGGCGAAACAAACTGGGGGCCGATCAGCGCGATGTCGAACATGATGCAAGCTGTCTTCGCATTCATTTCGCCGGGCAACGTCCCCATCAACATGTCTTCGAGTGGATTGACGGGAACGATCGCAGTGACGTCCGAAGCGTTAATGCAGGATTTCAAGGCCGGCCAACTCGTCAAGTCGAATCCGCGCAATCTAACTATCGCCCAATTAATCGCCGCGCCCATTGGCGCGCTGGCTACCGCAGTGGTTTATCCCGTGTTGCGCGCGAAGTTCGGCATCGGCCCGCAAGGTCTTTCGTCGCCGATCAGCGTGAAGTGGGCTGGATTCGCTGAGTTGCTTACGCAAGGTCTGAAAGCGCTGCCACCCGGATGTCTGATTGGGTTAGTGATTGGAATCTCCGTGGGTATCATCCTGACCTTGTTGGCAGAGAAGTGGGAAGACTACGTGCCGTCGCCGGCAGCGATCGGAATTGGCATGTTGATTACCGCGGCTGTGCTGCTGACGTTCATTCTGGGCGGGGTCGTGCAACTTATCTGGGCCAAACTTTCACCCGACACGGAAAAGACTTACCGAATTCCTCTCGCCTCCGGATTAATCTGCGGCGAAGCAATCATCGCGGTGGTACTGGCGGTTTTGGCGGCACTGGGCGTGAGCTTTTAGGGTAGGGGCAGGGCTTGTCCCTGCCCAGCGCTCGCATTCGTCGGATGAGCGGGCAGGGACAAGCCCCGCCCCTACAGTTTGTCTCGGTATCGATTAGCGTTAATCTGCGGCTGATATGACTTCCAACTGGCGCGACAATCTCATCACCAGCACAGAGCAAGTTCGCGAGCTGCTTTCGCAAACCAAAACGATCGCCGTGCTCGGGATCAAAACTGAAGAACAAGCCGATCAGCCCGCGTTCTATGTTCCCAAGTACATGCAGAGCGCAGGCTTTAAGATCATTCCAGTCCCTGTGTACTATCCGAGTGTGACCGCGATTCTCGGCGAAGATGTTTACCGCCGCGTCAACGACATTCCGGAAGATGTTGACATGGTGAATGTCTTCCGCCGTCCTCAGGACATTCCGCCGCACCTGGATGACTTGCTCGCGAAAAAACCAAAGTCGGTTTGGATGCAGCTGGGTATCAGCCATTCGGTCGTCGCCGAAGAGCTGGCCAAAGCGGGTGTAAGAGTTGTGCAGGATCGTTGCTTGATGGTAGATCATCGGCGGCTGGCCTGAGTCAAACTGCTCGCTCAGGGGGCGTAACCTCTCCCTGCCTTTTCCTCGACATGCCGCGGGAACCGTGATAAAAGCCGCGCTCAAACTCAATTCCTGCGGTCAGCTTACGTTCTTGAAAGGACTCCTATGCAGATGAAGCGAAGCCAACTCGCCAGCGTGATTTTGATCGCCGCCGTGCTATTTCCGTCAATAACCTTGTCTGCCCGAGCGCAAGTTGGTACGCAACATACTGGCGACTGGTCGGCAGTCAGCTCCGTACCAACCGGTGACCGCCTGGTCGTCAAATTAAAAAGCGGCCAAACCGTCGAGGGAAAGTTGAGCGCAGTTTCAGACAACGCGCTGTCGCTGTCGGTAAAAGGCAAAGCGGTTGATGTGAAGCGTGACGACATCTTCAGTATTCACCACCTCACAAAAAAGTCCGCGACCAAAGCAACTCTGATCGGGATGGGTGTTGGAGCAGGCGCCGGCGCGGCGATTGGGTTAGCCGGCAGCTCTAATGACAATGGCTTTGACAAGATCGATCACGCGGTCACGGCCGGGCTCGCGGTGCTGGGCGCGGGAGCAGGAGCGGCGATTGGTTACTTCATCGGCCGCGGCGTTCGCAAAAGCGTCTTGATTTATCAGGCTCCCTAGTGAGAAGGTCATTGAAGAACCTAATCATACTCGTGTTCATGCTCAGCTCTCCGCAATGGACACTGCAAACCAGCGGCGTCACTGCGCGTCTGCGTGGCGTCAGCGCTGTCAGTGAGCGCGTCGCATGGGCCAGCGGATCGGGGAGCACCGTGCTGCGGACCGACGATGGTGGAGCGACGTGGAACAAGATCAGGGTAACGTCGGACGCGCTGGACTTTCGTGATATCGATGCGGTTGGCGAACGCACCGCTTATGTTTTGAGCATCGGCAACGGGGCCGCCTCGCGCATTTACAAGACGGTTGACCGCGGCGCCACCTGGACTTTGCAATTCCGTAACGAAGACCCAAAGGCTTTTCTTGATGCGATGTCTTTCTGGGATGCCGATCATGGCATTGTCATCGGCGATTCAATCGATCGGCAGTTCTATGTGTTAATGACATCTGATGGCGGTCAGCATTGGACGCGCGTACCTCCAAACAAATTGCCGGCGGCCGAGGATAACGAAGGGGCTTTCGCCGCGAGCGGCACTAATATCGCCGTCTACGGCAAGGGTTACGCGTGGATTGGTCTGGGCGCCGGGGCGCGCGCCCGCGTGCTGGGTACCACGGACGCTGGCCGAACGTGGAAAGTCTTTGGGACACCGATTAAGTCCGGGCCATCTTCGGGCATCTTCTCGATTAGCTTCCGCGATGCGCGGCACGGTGTAATCGTGGGCGGCGATTATCAAAAGGAAAATGAGGCTTCGAATAATCTCGCCATCACCAGCGATGGCGGCCAGACGTGGAGACTGGTCGCGGGACTCACCGGGTTTCGATCCGTAGTCGCATATGTTCCCGGCACCCGAACGCTTGTGGCGGTGGGGCCGTCGGGCAGTGAGTATTCGGTCGATGATGGTCACGCCTGGAAGCCGCTAAGCGGTCCGGGCTTCGACACGCTCAGTTTCGAGCCGCATCAGAAATTTGGTTGGGGAGCGGGTGCACGCGGTGCAATTGGTCGACTGAGCTTTCAATGAAGAAGGTTATGGCTGAAGCTAAGACTTTTCCCAGGAAGACTGTCGAAGCGATTCACGAGGCGAAGATTCTCGGCATCCGCGCCGGCACGAAGCCACATCGCGTCATTGGCATCTGGGCGGTAGTCGTCGAAGGACGCGTCTTCGTGCGCTCATACAGCTTGAAAGAGCGCAGTTGGTACCGCACCTTCCGCGAAGATCCGCGCGGTATAATCGAAGTTAACGGTAAGCAGATTAAGGTGCGACCGGTATTCACGCGTAGCGAGCGCTTGAAGAAACTGGTCGACCGCGCCTACGCGGAAAAGTTCCCGACGCCCGGCTCCCGCGTCTTCGTCGAAGGATTCAAGGAAAAGAAGCGGCGGGATACGACGACAGAGCTGGTGCCACTTTAGGATCCACGAACTTCATGCGAATTATTTACTGTTCTCCGGCTCGGCGACGACTTCCCACTTGATCTGGTTATGCATATCAATCTGCGCCAATAACGCACCCGCGTCATCGTAGAAGTCGTACATGCCCTCGTGAAAGTTCTGTGTGTCCACAGTTACTGCGCGGGGAATAATCTCCGTCGATCCGTCAGGATAAGTAATCAATATCGCCATATTCGCGGGCTTTCGCACGACGGTTTACGCGCGGGCGTAACCTTTTGCACTGTTCGAAGTTTATATTATTGGAACTTCATGGCGGGCAGCCAACTTGCACAAAAGATTCGTCCGGAAAAAACGGAGGAGCGGCTTCTGGTCGAGGCCGCCCAGCGTGATCGTGCGCAATTTGTCGCCCTGTACGAAAAATATTTTGAAGTCGTTTATGCGTATGTCGCGCGCCGCCTGCGAGATCGATCCGCGACCGAAGACGTCACCAGCGAAGTCTTTCGTAGGGCATTACAGAGTTTGCCCAAGTTCAAATGGACTGGGGCGCCTTTCGGCGCATGGCTTTTGAGAATTGCGGCGAACGTGATCGCCGATCGCGCCAAGCGACGCGCGCGAGAAGAACTCAACGTCGCACCGGTTAGCGATCAATCAAAGTTACGACCGCAGGAAACAGATTTGGAACAGAGCGAACGACAGGCCCATCTGTTTCGATTAATCGGCGAACTCGCCGAAGATCAACGTCGTGTCGTCATGCTGCGGTTCGCCGAAGAAAAGACGATTGGCGAAATTGCCCGCGACCTGGGCCGGAGCGAGGGCGCCATCAAACAGTTGCAGTTGCGCGCGCTTAAGAATTTGCGAGCCAAACTTGAAGCGAAGTAATTTGTGATGAGTAAACTTTCATTATCAGAGAAACTCGATCAAGCGATTGAATTGATCCTGGCCGGTCAAACGATCGCGCCGGATCCATCCATCGATGAACTCGCCGAAGTCGCGATCGAATTGCGCGCTTTGGCGCGTAATGAGTTCAGGAATTCTCTGAGACGTGAACTGGAGGAGACGGCAATGAGTACCGGCACACAGAGAGCTGAAGAAAAGACTGAAAACGCCGCTGTGCAAAAGATAACGCCCTACCTGGTCGTGTCTGATGTGCATCAGGAAATTGATTTCATCAAGGCAGTGTTTGGCGCGACCGGGAAGGTCTACGGCCTCGGTTCGCAAGGTGGGTTTCATTCCGAATATCGCATTGGCGATTCGATGTTGATGATTGGCGGCGGTGGCAAGGGCGCGAACTGGCAGGGAACACCCCTGCCGGCATCCCTCCACACTTATGTTCAGGATGTCGATGGCGCATATCAACTGGCGCTGCAGGCCGGCGCAACTTCGTTGATGCCGCCGACGGACATGGAATACGGCGAGCGCGGCGCTGCGATCGAGGATCCGGGCGGCAACCATTGGTATCTCGCGACCGCAGTTGGACCGAGCTATGTGCCGGAAGGCTTGCCGAATGTCATGCCTTTCTTCAATCCGGTGGGTGCGCCAAAGATGATCGATTTCCTCGTGCAAGCACTGGGTGCGGAAAAACTTGGCGTTCATGAAGCGCCCAGCGGCCGCGTCTTGCATGCGAAGCTGCGCATCGGCGAATCAATCGTCGAAATGGGTGAGGCGCATGGCGAGTGGCAACCGCGGCCTATGCAGTTTATGGTTTACGTCGGTGATAGCGATGCTGCATACGAGCGGGCGATGCGGGCTGAAGGCGCAGTGTCCGTGAGCGTGCCCGCGAATGCGCCTTATGGCGGACGCACCGGAAGTATTAAGGACCCCTGGGGCAACACCTGGTACCTCAGTTCGCCACAACAAAAGAAAGATGAACCAGAGCAGCAAAGGAGAGAGTCAATGGGCACGGCAAAACTATTTCGCGTCGCTTTGCAGGTAGCGGATCTCAATCAGGCGGCAGCGTTTTATTCGAAGCTGCTCGATGATCCGGGGATTCCGATCCCGCGCGGGTCGCGCCATTACTTCAACTGCGGGTCGGTGATTCTGGCACTGGTCGATGTTGCCAAGGGCGCAGGTGAAAAGCCTCAGCCCACGCCGGATTACATCTATTTCGCGGTTGATAATCTGGAAGAAGTGTTTGAGCGCGCGCAGGCTTTGGATTGTCTGGCGAACGATCGTTATCACGACCAGAACGCCGGCGAGATCCTGAAACGTCCTTGGGGCGAACTTTCATTTTACTGCGAAGATCCCTGGGGTAATGGCCTGTGCTTTGTCGATGAAAAGACCTTGTATACGGGCAAGTGACTTTGCGTGACTTGGCGCCTTTGCGTCTTGGCGTGAACTAATTGGCGGCGAAAGCCCGGTTCACGCAAAGGCGCTAAGACGCAAAGAACCGCAAAGATTGATCAAGAGGAGAAACCATGTCAGCTAAACCAATTCCTGAAGGTTACCATTCAGTTACGCCTTACTTGATTGTGCGCGGTGGCGTGGACGCGATCGATTTCTACAAGAAAGCGTTTGGGGCCGTCGAGCTATTTCGTTTGCAGTCGCCTGACGGGAAGGTCGGCCATGCGGAGATCAAAATCGGCGACTCGCCTATCATGCTCGCCGATGAATATCCGGACATGGGCTACCACGGCCCGCAGTCGATTGGCGGCTCGCCCGTGAGTCTGATGATTTACGTCGAAGACGTCGATGCGGTCTTTGCTCGCGCCGTCGAAGCCGGGGCCGAGATAAAAGAAGCCTTACAGGACAAATTTTATGGCGATCGGATGGGAACGGTGACCGATCCTTTCGGCCACGTATGGCATCTGGCGACGCACAAAGAAGACGTCCCAATGGAAGAGATGGAACGCCGGGCAAAAGCCGCGCATGGGTGAGACGTCTTCCAAATATCGCCTTGCGTGAACTATGGCATTCGGAGAAGAGATCTCACGCAAAGGCAGCAAGCGCAAAGTCGCGCAAAGAACTAGCCAATTGCCGGCGTTGCCGAAGTCAGCAGAGCGGGTGTAGATTCTTTGGCCGAGGTGATTATGCAGGTCAAGATCTACGCCACTCTTCTATTGCTCATTTTCGTGTTCGCGGCGTGTTCAAGCAGCGCGAGCCTGACCAAGAACCAAAACCAATCCAATTTACCGGCCAACGGCGAATTGCATTTCAAAGCGCCGGATGCGTGGACGACTGAAAAGCCGTCGTCGAACATGCGCGTCGCGCAATACACATTGCCGAAGGCCGACGGTGATCCCGAGGACGCTTCGCTCGTGCTTTACTATTTCGGTTCCAGCCAGGGCGGCGGCACGCAAGCGAATATCGATCGTTGGATTGCCCAGATGCAACAGCCCGATGGCTCCGCTTCCAAAGACAAAGCGAAAACCGAGAACCTCACCGTCAACGGATTAAAAGTTTCGACGGTTGACGTGACCGGAACTTACACGGCGGAAATGTCGCCGGGCAGCGGTGACCGTCACAACAACGCGAATTACCGTCTGCGCGCGGCCGTCATCGAAACGCCGAAAGGGAACTATTTCGCGAAGCTGGTCGGTCCGGCAAACACGGTTGCCAAGTGGGATCAGGCATACAACGATTATTTGAAGTCGTTTGAGTTCAAGTAAGCGTGACGTTACTCCTCATGCGCGTTGCGGAGACAGCTCCACTCGCGCCTGTCACCCGCAGCGTGGACTTGCCAAGAGCTTGCCGACACAACAGAACGCCTGATATATAGCAGGCGCGATTCGCGAAGTCGTACGCAACCTGTCGCCGGCTTCGCTGGGCACCGAATTATCCGTGAGCTGTTCCGGTTTTGAAGGAGAAGAAAATGAAGTCCCTACTAAGGCTAACAACTGCGTTCTCATTGCTCGCGATTGCGGTCGTCGCACAAACAAGTGCGCCTACCGCGTGGACACCCGAACTGCAAATTAAAACCCGTACGGTGGGCACGCCCCGTGTGTCGCCTGATGGCCAACGAGTGGTTTACACAATCTCGGACGCGGTGATGACTGCTGACAGAAGCGAGTTTGTGACCCAGCTTTGGTTGGCTACAACGGACGGGAAGGAAAACTTCCAGCTCACGTTCAATGACAAATCATCCGGCAATCCAAAGTGGTCGCCCGATGGCAATTGGATCGCCTTCACGTCTAATCGCAAAGAAAACAAGAATAATCTCTACCTGTTGTCGCTGCGCGGCGGCGAGGCGGAACCGCTTACTGATGTGAAGACCGGCGTCTCGAATTTTGAGTGGTCGCCCGACGGCAAGTGGATCGCTTTTACGATGACCGACGCGAAAACGGAAGAAGAAGAGAAGAACGATAAGGCGAAGAACGATTTTCGCTGGGTTGACGAAAATCTGAAGATGTCTCGTCTGTACGTGATTCCGGTGCAAAAGGACGGAAATGGCAAACGCGAACCGCGCGAGCTGACCACCGACAATTACACTGTCGGTAATTTCGACTGGTCTCCTGATGGTGCGAGGATTGTATTCAGTCATACTAAATCATCCGTGGCTAACGATTGGACGACCGGAGATGTCTCCGTCGTCGAGGTTGCGACCGCCAAAGCGACTGTCTTTGCAAACACACCCGCCGCTGAGGACACACCGTTGTTTTCACCCGACGGCAAATGGATCGCGATGACCGTGAGCGACAATCCTCCGAGCTGGTCTGGAAGCGGCTTGATCGAGGTCTTTCCCGCTGCTGGCGGTCAACCTAAAGCGCTGACTGCCTCTTATGACGCGCAGCCAAACATTACCGGCTGGTCCGGGGATGGCAAGCGCATTTACTTCAATGAAGCAAAGGGCACTGCAACGCTGCTGTATTCGCTCGATATTGCGAGCAACAAGATCGAAGAGATCAAGACCACGCCCGCCGTTCTCAGTGGCATCAATTTGAATCGCACCGCGACCGTGATTGGTTTTGTACGGCAAACTTCCGACACGCCGTCCGACGCGTTTGTCTCGCCCGTATCGAAGTTCGCGCCTCTCCAGGTCAGTCACGCGAATAGCGACGTGAAGTTGCCGCCTATCGGAAAGACCGAAGTCATTCGTTGGATTTCAAAGGATGGCAAAGAGATCGAAGGACTGCTGACTTATCCCGTTGGTTACCAGGCTGGACAGAAGGTGCCCTTTATTCTGAATATTCATGGCGGACCCACCGGCGTATTTCAGCAAACGTTTCTGGGCGGACGCGGCCCTTATCCGCTGGCGACATTCTCGGCAAAAGGCTACGCGATCTTGCGGCCCAACCCGCGGGGCTCGTCCGGCTACGGCACTGAATTTCGCCGTGCGAACATCAAGGACTGGGGCGGAGCTGACTATCAGGATTTGATGGCCGGTGTGGACAAGGTGATCGCCATGGGTGTCGCCGATCCAGATCGATTAGGCGTGATGGGTTGGAGCTACGGCGGTTTTATGACTTCGTGGATTGTCACGCAGACGCAGCGCTTCAAGGCCGCCTCCGCCGGCGCGCCCGTAACCAACCTGATGAGTTTTAACGGCACCGCCGACATTCCCGCCTTTGTTCCGGATTATTTCGGCGGGCAGTTCTGGGACCAGATGGACTCGTATCAGAAGCACTCCGCGATGTTCAATGTGAAAGGCGTGAAGACGCCCACGATGATTGAACATGGCGATGCCGATATTCGCGTCCCGATTTCACAGGGTTATGAATTTTACAACGCCTTGAAGATGCAAGGCGTGCCCACGCGTATGATCGTCTTGCCGCGCCAACCGCACGGGCCCAACGAACCCAAGATGCAACTCGCGGCCGCGCAGGCGAACATTGAGTGGTTCGAGAAGTATCTGGGAAGAAAGTGAATCGGCAAGAGGCTTTGCCTCAAAAGTCAGAGATGGCTGTTCACGAGAATGCGTAGCTGATCATCGCCGCAGAGCGGCGAAATATCTATAGTTACACGAGACTTCAATGGAAACGCGCATCGAGCGAAATGCTGGAGCATTTCGCTCGATGCGCAGAAAAGGGAAAACCTGGACGTTCTATAAATATTAAGTGCCTACGGCACTTCTTCTATCGGTTAGTCCCACGATGGTTTCAAACGGCACTTTTGGGGCAAAGCCTCCGCAAGAAATGACTGGGAGCGTTGTCGACGGCTCGATCCGTGATCAACTCAGTGAAGCCGAGTGGCAGGTGCGCGTCGATCTCGCTGCCGCATATCGGCTCGTGGCGCTATACGGTTGGGACGATCTGATCTTCACGCACATCTCAGCGCGCGTGCCCGGGGCGGAACATCACTTTCTCCTGAATGCGTACGGGATGATGTTCGACGAGGTCACCGCCTCGAGTCTGGTCAAGATCGATCTCCACGGCAACAAAGTCAGCGACTCGCCTTACTTTATCAATCCCGCGGGCTTCACAATTCACAGCGCTGTGCATGCTGCGCGCGAGGACGCCTTGTGTGTAATGCATCTGCATACCGACTATGGCATCGCCGTTTCTGCGCAGGAGAACGGGCTGCTGCCGATTTCGCAGCAAGCGATGTTTCCGCTGGCGTCGCTGGCTTATCACGATTACGAAGGCTTGGCGCTGAATGAAGAAGAGAAGCCGCGGTTGGTTGCAGATCTGGGCGACAAGAATTACCTGATTCTTCGCAACCATGGTTTGCTGACGGTAGGCGAGTCGGCAGCCGAGGCGTTTCTGTCAATGTATATTCTCGAGCGTGCCTGTCGAATTCAAATCCTGGCGCAGTCCGGCGGTGGCGAGCTGCATCGCGTGCCTGCACCAATTATCGATCTCACCGCGAAGCAGATGAGTGCGGTCACCGTCGGTCAGGGAGCGAAACTCACCTGGCCGGGCTTGCTGCGAAAGCTCGATCGAATTGATCCTTCCTTCCGGAGCTAGTCTTCTGTTTTTTCAGGAATCTTTAAGCCATCGAGGGCGCATGCTCGCGCGCTTGTGTGCTGATCGAGTAGATGGCTTCCATCACGGCTGAGTGAACTTCGGGCGGCAGCGCTTCGCGCGCAGCCAAGTGTCGCAGCGACGATAGCACCTGCTGTTGATTACTCAGCGCCAGCAACTTGATCGAAGTCAATCGCACATCAAGGTTCGAGTGCCGGGTAATCGCCTGCATCAGCGGGAAGACCTCTCCCGACTTCGCCATTAAAAATAGCAGCGAATATGCGTCGTAAGTTCGCTCGCGCCCTTCTCCGCTCAGGCTGTTGATGGCGTTGGCGGCCAGACCCGATCCCGCGATCGCGGCGCCAATCTTGCGCCGGCGTTCCGGCGTGGCTTCGCGCAACGCGCGGGTGAATGATGCGGCGCGGTCCGGACTCAAATCATAGAGCGCGCGTGCCGCGGCATTGCGAATCTCGACGGCCGCGTCATCAAACGATTTCGAGATCAATTCGAAGGCTTCTTCGCCTCCGACCTCGGCCAGATCCGCCAACGCGGCAGCGCGATCGGTTGATGTCCCACTATTCAGCAAGTTAAGAATGTTAGCTGAAACGCCGGACTCAGCAGCGTGCTGAACATGCACCGCAGCATCAGTCCAGGATGAAATGGGCTCCAATTCGGTCGGGCCGACCGCCGGTTGATGAATCAATTCGTGAGCCGCAGCGGACGTGCCATTTCCGTGCTCGGTATGTTCGAGATCGATTTGCAGCCATGGGACTTCGATTGGCGGCACTACTTTGACTTCATCTTTGCTAACGACGGGAATCCGCTCGATGACCGGCACGATCCCTTTAACATTTTCCGGATGCTCCTCGTCCACCAACTCCAGCACCGCATCGGATGAGGCAGCTGTAAAAGACGTCAGTTCCTGTGCCAGCGATGCTGCTCTGGCCGCGCGTTCGCGAGCTTGCGCTTCAGTTTGATTACGAACCTTCTGCAGCTCTGCGATGCGGGCCTCTTCGTCGTTAGCCTGTCTTTGCGCTTCGTTCAGGATGTGGTGGATTGCCTCTTCCTGTTCGCGCACGCGCGACTTAAGCTCTTCGATTCTGGCCATCTGGGCTTTTTCGTCAGCGCGTAAAGAGTCCAGCTGCTCGTTCAACTGTTGTTCCTGCTGTCCTAACTCACGTGCGCGAGCATCCGCTGCCTGGCGCGCATCCTCCTGCGACCGAATCGAATTCAGACGCTCGACCTGTGCTTGTTCAGCGGCCGCAAGTGTAGCCAGCTCATTCCGCAGTTCCCGCTCTTTGTCCGCGAGTTTGGCTGCCCGCCCTCTTTGTCGCGCCGGCTTTTGTTCTTTAAGTCGCGCTTCGGCCTCGGCAATCCGTTTCAGTTGCTCAGTTTCCGCAAGGCGCAGTGCTTCGCTCTGCGCAGCCGATTCCTCAATCAGTTTTTGCTCTTTTTCGGCTAGTTCGGTTGCCCTCGCCTGCGCCGCTTGTCGCGCCTGCTCCTGTCGTTCCTGCAGTTCAGCGATGCGCTTCAGTTGCTCGGCTTCGGCAATGCGCAGGGCTTCGATCTCGGCAGCCGATTCGTCGATCAGTTTTTGTTCTTTCTCGGCTAATTCGGTTGCTCGCGTCCGCGCCGCTAGTCGCGCCTGCTCTTGTTCCTCCAGTCGCCCTTCGGCTTCAGAGATGCGCTTCAGTTGCTCGGCCTCGGCAACGCGCAGCGCTTCGATCTCGGTATTCAGTTGCTGCTCTTTTTCGGTGCGCCGGCTCAACTGCGTCTCGCTATAGTTTCGTAATTCCGCGAGGGCGCGCAATTCTATTTCGGCTTGCTCGACCCGCTCGGCACCTTCTGTCTTCAAGTCATGAAGATCGCGGATCCGGCCCAGCAACTCGGTTTCTTTTTCCGCATTTTCATTAATTTCACCGTCCAGCCGAGAGCAGGCCTGGACTTGAACCGCCAACGCCGCATGAATCTCGTCGAGCCGCCGCGTTTGTTCTTTCTCCTGGTCGCGCAAAACATTTAATGCCGAAACAAGTTGTTGCTCCTGTTGGTCGTGCTTTTCGGCATTTTCTTCAGCCGCTTGGAGCTTCGCTTCGAGTTCCGGAATGCGTGCCGTCATTTGCGCAACGCGCGCCTGCTGTTCCGCTTCAGCTTGCTCAAGCGCCGAAATCTCTGCGTTCAGCCGCTGCTCCTTCTCGCGCTGTGCCATGGCCTGAACGTCAGCCTGTTGTCGCGCTTTGGTGGCTTCGATAAATCGGGCCTCGACATCAACAATTCGCTTCAATAACTCTTGTTCGGATCGCCGTGACTCTTCGGTCTCCGCGATCAGCGACTGCTCTTCCTCGGTCAGCCGCACAAACTGCGACTCGCATTCGTGCAGGATTTGGGCTTGAGCGGCGACGCGCGCCTCAGCGTTTTTGTTTCTGTCGAGTTGCTCGCGTTCCTGTTCACTCAGCTGCGTGAGGTGTTCGTCGAATTCTTTCTCTTTTGTAGCCAGGGCGGCCGTCTGCGTCTCCATCTGGCTGCGCTTGATTTCATAGTCGGCCAGGCGACGTTCGTACTCTGACGAAACACGCTCGAATTCGTGCTGCGAGCGTTCGAACTCTTCCTGTGCCTGTTGAGCGCGGGCTTCGACTTCCGCCAGACGCGTACTTTGCTCGTCGCGGTCGCCGACTAATGTGGTGATCTGAGCGAGCAGCGAGTGTTCTCTCTGGGTGCGCTCCTGGACTTCGGCGCGGGCCTTCGCACGTTCAGCTTCAAGTTCGGTGAGTCGTTGCTGTTCCCGTTCAGCTCTGACTTGTTCCTCGATCTGGGCTTTGAGATGCGCTTCTTCCTGAGTTTTCAGTCGCGCTTCGACTTTGCTCACCCGCTGCAGCGCCTGCTCTTCAGCAACGCGCAGCCGCTCAATCTCACCCGTAAGTTCCTGTTCCTTATTCTGCAGTTCGGCGAGACGGCGCTCGGCTTGCGCCCGCGTCTCTTCACATTCGCGCGCCTCGTTCTCGAGCTGAGTAATCGTCGCTTGTTGTTCGCTCGCTTGCTGAGTAAGCGCCGCGATTTCGTTCCGAATGTTTCGTTCGTGCTGGGCCAGGCCTTCTGCCTCAACCACCATTTGCTGCCGAATCTTCTCTTGCTCTGCTACTCGAGTCTTAGCCTGTTCGATGTTCTCAGCGTGCAGTTTCTGGGCCGCGGCGAGCGCGTCTATTTCGGCGCACAGCTGACGCTCAGTCTCTGTGTGCTGCCACACTGCCGCTTCGGCGGACTTGCGATCCGCTTGCAGTTGCGCGATGCGTGCCAAGGCCGCTTCGACTAATACTTGTTGGTCATCGCCGGCTTTCTTCGTCGCTTCGATTTCGGCATTGAGCTGTCGCAGCTTTTCATCTCGTTGCTTCGCGGCCTCTTCGGCGCGATGTTTCGCTTCGAGTTGAATTAGAATTTCTGCTTCAATGGCCTTAAGCCGCTCAATTTCTTCGCGCTCTGCTGTTTGCAGTGTGGTCAGCTCAGCCGCGAGCCAAGCTTCACGTTCGGCATGCTTCTGTGCTTGCGCTTCGGCAGCATGGCACGCCGCCACCGCTGCGCGCAGGCGGGTTTCGGCTTCGGCAATGCGCTTCACCTGGTCCTGTTCAGCGCGTCTCAGTCCATCGATTTCCGCATTAAGTGATTGTTCTTTGCGCGTCGCTTCAAGCGCGGCCACCTCGGCCGCTTTGCGCAGGTTTTCGAGGTCGGCCAGGCGCACAGCATGTTCGCGAGCGTGTCGCTGCGCTTCCACTTCAATCGCACGGCGCTGCGCTTCGATGGCTTGACGTTTTGCGTCTTCGTCTGCTTGTCGCTTGGCGAGTTCAACTTCTCGACGTCGACGTTCGAGTTGCTCTTCGGCCGCTTTAAGTTCCTCTTCCTGGCGGCGAAACAGATCGTCAGATACAGAACTGGGTGTCGCCGGGCGCGACACAGCTCTTCGCTCGAGGCGGGCGGCCAAATCCGGCAAATTCAGATCCCGATCGTTGCGCGCATGGCGCGAATCTTCGGTCAACTCCTCGCGGGCATAACCTAACGGTTCGAGATTTCCGCTGGAGAGAGCAGCGGTCAACTCATCAGCAATGCGTCTCTGATCGATCACGTCACTTTTGAAATACTTCGGATTGTTGGCGGGATCGTTGGGTGAATTTGGGGCTGGCAAAGACGATTTCTCCATGATTGTATTTTTCAACCTGTCGAAGGACGGCGTGTGAAGTGTGCGCTCGGAATTTACCCTTGCAGCGCTGCAAACAGTTAAGCCCGTTAGAGGACTCTGATGTTGCTTGCAAAGGAAGGCAGGACGGCGGGTTTACGTCCGATGGGCCTGGGCTGAGCGACCAACAGGCCGGTTTTCATTCTCGCGCATCGGTCGTGATTCGGTCAACAACATTTTCTGGAAGCCCTTTCAAGTCGTCCAGAACTGCAGTTTTCCACAGATTTTCGGCGCCTTTCAGTAAATTTCAAGCGCTCCGGGGCGGCAGGGAAAGACTAACGGCCCGGCGACAACCCGCATCCTGGACGATGCGCGCTGCCGTCGGGCCGTGTCGTTAGAGGAGTGCCTCGTCTCCTCGAAGCGTTTAGAACTCGGGCTCTGGCGGCGGAGGCGGCTTGGGCGGACCCATGCGCCGCATTTGTTCATGCCGCTCGGCAAGTTGGGCCTTCTGTTCCGCCGTCAGGACGTTCGCAACCTGCGACATCATTTTCGCATGCTGGACTTCCATCTCAACCTGAACCTTCGCGCGTGCTTCTGCGGCTGAACGAAATGCTGCTTCGTCGAAATTACCGCTCATCGGATCCGCAGTGTCATTGTCGTGCAACGTTCGCATCTGATCGCGAAGAGCCTTACTGCTTTCCTCAAAGCTTTCGTGAATCTTTTTGATCTGATCCTTTTGGGCATCGGTCAGATTCAATCCAACCAGCGGCCTGAACTCTCCTGGCCCTCCCGGTCCGCCCGGGCCGCGCGGGTGGAATCCATCCGGCGGCGGTCCCGGCGCGCCGTCGGGTCGCGGTGGCGGATTTTGTGAAAAGACGACCACCGCAGTCATTGCCAAAATGATTGTGCCGATTGCGGCCACGATTGCAGGTTTCTTCCAACTTATTTTCACGTCGATACTCCTCTAAGAAAATGGTTTCGATCGAAAGCGACAATTCGCTTTCAAATGTCGATTTGTAGATTAGTCGCGCCGCCCGTTGGCTTCATATGACAACGACTAATCCGCAGATTACGCAGATTTCACAGATTCAATAAACAAGTCAGCGCAAACGAAAAAGGGACAGCAAAGTCGTTGCCGTCCCTTAAACTTCTTAATCTGTGGAATCTGTGTAATCTGCGGATTAGTCTTTTTAGTCTTCCTCTTCGCCGCGGATGCGTCCTTCATCCTTCGCCTGCTGAATAATCTTCTGTGAGAGTTGTCCCGGGACCGGATCGTAGTGCGAAAACTGCATGTGGAATGATCCGCGGGCGGCGGTAATCGAGTTCAATGTCGATTGATAATTCAACATCTCCGCCATTGGCACCTGCGCCTTCACCACCTGGTTCTTGCCGCGGGAGTCCATGCCCTGAACGCGACCGCGACGTGAGTTGAGATCGCCCATGATGTCGCCGCTACAATCCTGCGGCGCGTCGATCTCTACATCCATAATCGGTTCCAGCAGGGTCGGCTTCACTTTTTCCATCGCATTGCGGAAAGCTTTGCGTCCGGCGGCGCGGAAACTGTGTTCGTCGGAATCGACCGTGTGATACGAGCCATCAATCAACTGCACTTTGAAATCGACCAGCGGGTAGCCGGCAATCGCGCCACGCGAGGCGGCTTCAATAATTCCTTTTTCGATCGCCGGACGAAACTGCTGCGGCACTGAGCCGCCGAAGATTTTGTCTTCAAAGATGAAACCTTCACCGCGCGGCAGCGGTTCGAACACGCATTTGCAATCGCCGAACTGGCCGCGACCTCCAGTCTGTTTCTTGTGACGGCCCTGCACTTCGGCCCGCTGAGTGATCGTTTCTTTGTAAGGAACCTTGGGCGGATGCAGCATCACTTCAACGCTGTACCGCTTCTTTAGTTTATCGACGACTGTTTCGACGTGAACCTGTCCGGAACCCGCGAGCAGGAACTCTTTTGTCTGCGCATCGCGAGTAAACGAAAGCGCCGGATCCTCTTCGAGAATCTTGTGAATCGCCACGCTGATCTTTTCTTCGTCCTGTCGTGACTTCGGTTCGATGGCGAAGGCGATCGCAGCTTCGGGATACTGGACCGGATCGTAAATGATGGGATGGGCCTTCTCAGAAAGTGAGTCGCCGGTTTGGGTCTCTTTTAGCTTCACACAGGCAATAATGTCGCCGGCATTTGCTTCCGGAACTTTGTCGAGTTGCTTGCCCTGCATCGTGTGCAGCGCGCCCAGTCTCTCAGAAACACCGCGGGTCGAATTGTAAACAGTCGCGTCGGTGCCGACTTTGCCGCTCATGACTTTGAAAACGTTGATGCGGCCGGCGAATGGATCGGCAATTGTGCGGAAGCAGTAAGCCGAGAAAAACTCGCTGCTTGAATATTTGCGCGTTTCTTCTTCGCCTTTTTCGTTCTTACCGTGTTCGGCTTCATGATGCGCCGGGTCCGGGACGAACTCGACGATATGATCGAGCAAGGTTGAAAGCCCAACCAAATTGATCGTTGAGACCGCAAACACGGGGCAAAGCTTACTGGCGGCGATGGCGTTCGTGATGTTCGGCAGCACGTCGGCATCGTCCAGCGTGCCCTGCTCGAAATATTTTTCCATCAAAGCATCGTCGGATTCGGCCACCAGCTCAACGAGACGCTCGCGAGTCTTATCCACCACGTCGCGGCCCTCTGCGGGGATTTCGATCTCTTTCGCCTTGCCGTGTTCGTCGAATTCGTACGCTTTCATGTGCACCACATCGACGACGCCTTTGAAATTGTGCTCTTTGCCGATCGGGAGAGTGAAGGGAACGATTGCTCTTTTGAAAACTGTGTGGGCGCTATCGAGCGCGATACCGATATCTGAATGCTCTTTGTCTAATTTAGTGACGACCATCAGGCGCGGCAGCATGAACTCATTCGCATAGTTCCAAACTTTTTCCGTCTGCACCTCGACGCCTTTG
>DATNEI010000100.1:0-10268 GCA_035606795.1 Pyrinomonadaceae bacterium | reverse complement strand
GTCGCGTTGTTTGATAACGACACCTCGAAGATTGGCGAGCGAACGCGCAATGGCATCGAGGTGTTTGACGTCAAGCAGATCGCCAAAGTCGTTCGCGACGAATCGATCGACGTGGCGGTGATCGCTGTGCCGGCGCGGATTGCGCAGAAAGTGCTCAACCAGGTCATGGCTGCGGGCGTGAAAGCAATTCTCAATTTTGCGCCCGCGCCGCTGACTTCCCGGCTCGGCGTGAAAGTGAAGACGGTCGATCTCACGACTTCGCTTCAGTCGCTTTCATATTTTCTGGCGCAGCCGGATGCGGCGCACGTTACCAAAGGCGTGGACGAGACTACCGAAACTGCCGCCACGCGTTCGCGTCGCACGCGAGAACTGTAAATGGACGAACAAACCGCCAGGCGCGACCTGATAAAAATCTGCCATCTGATGTACGAGCGCAGCTATGTTGTCTCGTCGGATGGCAACGTCAGTGTGCAGCTTGACGACGGTCGCATACTCGCGACGCCGACGATGACGTGCAAAGGCCGGATGACGGAAGACTTGCTGGCCATCACAGATTTGGAAGGTCAGCAGCTAAACGATCGGCGCGCCTCCAGTGAATTGGCGATGCATCTCCTGATTTATCGCGAGCGGCCTGATGTGAAAGCAGTCTGTCATGCGCATCCTCCGCACGGCACAGCCTTCGCGGTCGCCGGACTGCCAATCGATCAGCCAATTCTTTCGGAGGTAATTCTGACGCTGGGCTGTGTGCCGCTCGCCGAATACGGGACACCGTCCACGCGAGAGTTGACTGACGCGATGCGGCCGCTGGTGAAGCATCACAATGCCTTGCTGATGGCGAATCACGGCGCAGTGGCGTACGGCGCCGATCTCTGGCAAGCCTGGGATCGGCTGGAGACACTGGAACACACCGCGAAGATTGCGATCCTTTCGCGGGTGCTTGGCGGCTCAAAGAATCTTTCACCCGACGCGATCGAGAAACTGATCAATGTGCGTGAGGCTTCCGGTTATCTCGGCGAAAGCGCGCGTTGTCAGGCGTGTGGCTACTTGCATGAGACGAATCTCACGTGTCCGACTGGTGATCGTCCCGCAGTCCGATCCCACTCGAATGGCTCAGCTCGCGTTTCGCTGTCGCGCGAAGAACTCGTCGAGTTGTTGAGTCAGGCTGCGCGTCTGAACGAGTAGTCCGAGGAACTTTAGTTTGTCGTGGGTTTCGACAAGCTAAGCTTATCGGACATCAAACCGGCGGCGTGGTATTCTATTTGCGATATACCATTTTACGATTTACTAAGTCTTCTCACAGGAGAAACTGAATGCAAGAAGCATTAGGAATGGTGGAAACCAAAGGTCTGGTGGCGATGATCGAAGCGGCCGACGCGATGGTGAAGGCAGCCAACGTCACTTTGATTGGCTACGAAAAGATTGGCGCAGGTTTCGTAACGGCGATCGTCCGCGGCGATGTGGCGGCCGTGAAAGCCGCGACTGACGCCGGCGCCGCAGCCGCGCGTCGCGTGGGCGAACTGGTCAGCGTGCACGTCATCCCGCGTCCGCACGGCAGTGTGGATGATGCGATGCCGATTTCAGCCCAAGCTCGCGCATGATCATCGCGCGAATTATTGGCACAGTCGTCTCGACCCAAAAGGACGAGCGACTGGAAGGGAAAAAGCTGCTCATCGTCCGACCGATTAATCTGGACGGTTCGGACACGAGCGGCTATGTCGTTGCCGTTGACACAGTCGGCGCAGGCTTTCATGAGCGGGTGCTGGTGGTTGCCGGTTCCAGCGCGCGCCTGGCTCAGAACATGAAAGACACGCCGGTGGATGCGGCGGTCGTCGGGGTGATCGATACGGTAGACATCATGACTCCCGAAAAATGAAATGCAGTTAGCCCGCGTCATCGGTACAGTCGTCGCGACAATCAAAAACGATTCGCTCCAGAATCGTAAGTTACTCATCGTTCAATCTCTCAACAAAGATCTGGCGCCGCAAGGCAAGCCTTTGGTGGCGGTCGATGCGGCGGGCGCCGGAATTGGCGAACTCGTTTTCTGGTGTCGCGGAAAGGAAGCGAGCTTTCCTTTCAAACGCGAAGACACGCCCACGGATTGCACGATCGTCGCCATTGTGGATTCGGAGAGTCATGTTTGTTGTGGATAGTCAGTTGTAGGTAGTCAGTTGTCAGTTGTCCGCTTTGGCACCTGACCACTAACAACTGACAACTGACGTTCTAAAGAAATGATCATCGCTAAAGTTTTAGGCAACGTCGTCGCCACGCAGAAGAATCATCGCTACGAAGGCGCGCGCGTGATGATGTGCGAGCAGATGACGCCCGAAGGCGATCTCACGGGTCACACAGTACTGGCGCTCGACGCCGTCGATGCCGGCGTCGGAGACACAGTTCTAGTCGTGCAGGAAGGCTGGAGCGCTTCGACTACTGCGACCGGAAAGGCAGGCGCGGCCATCGATTCCGCCATCATCGGCGTTGTCGATCGCATCGACTTGTTGGAAAACCAGAAAACGGATGATGCCGTTTAGAGTCGGCACTTGTGCCGACGCTCCGCCGGACAAGTCCGGCGTCTAAACGCTATTTGAATCAAAGTGAGCACGCAAGACGATCAAGCCAGGACAATCGCCGAACGCGTCGCGCGCCGATTTGGCGGCGATGAAAAGCGACAGCCTAAAACGGATCAAGTTGCGGCAAATGGAGACGACAGCGTGCCTGATCGACCTCGTGCGCGCATGATCGATTTCATCTCGTCGGGTCCGCCGCTGCGATCTGCTCCGTCGATTGTTCAGGCTTCGTCGAAACCAAGAGCTTCAGAATCCGTCCCATCCGAAGCTCGAGCCGAATTCTTCCAGTTTGTCCCGGTGGCTCAATCGCCCTGGCTGGGCAGACTTCCCAGCATGTTAGGTCAGGACAGTCCACGGTTCGCAGTTAGCAATCCGCAATCTGCTTCGCACTCAAGCGAGGAACGCTTCGGTGTCGAAGAAGCCACAGTCGCTGAGCTGGTTGAATTCTTTGAGAGTGAAAAGAAGTGTGCGATGGATCCGAGCGGCAAGCCGTGCGATCACTGCGCGATGTGCAGCTCGCGCGGATTTTAAGTCAGAACCACCTGCGGTAGCGGGTGGTTGATCTTGAATACCAGTTCGGTCGAGCACGGATCAACCGCCGCTACCGCAGGCGGTTCTGACCTCATCTCGGAATCAATCGGTGCAGTAGATAGAACAAAGCAACTCCCGCGAACACCACGATTGAAACGATCGGGTTCTTTTCTTCCGAACGATTAACTTCCGGAATTAAATCGCTCGCTGCGACGTACAATGTCACGCCGGCTGAGAAGGGAAGCGCGTACGCCACCGAGTTCGTGAAGTGCTCACTCAGCAACGCAACTGCGGCGACGCCGGCGAAAGTTGCCGCGCCGACAGCTAACGACGCCAGCGCTGCTTTCTTCGACGAGCGTCCTGAAGCCAACATGATGGATGCGACAGTAAAACCTTCGGGCAGCTTGTGCAGCATGATCGCGATGAAGACCAGCAGCCCGACGCGCAGGTTCACGAGAAATGCTGAGGCGATCGAAACACCGTCAAAGAATGTGTGAATCGTGAGCCCGCCGATCGCTGCATAGGCGGCGGACGGGCGGATGACATGCTCAGGATGCGTCTCAGCGCCGAAATGAAAGTGCGGTGCGACGGTATGTTCGAACAACTGAATCAGCAAATAGCCGCCGAGTAAGAGAGTCGTCGCGCCGACAACCGCCTCAGCCGCGTTCGCCCCGCTCGCAGCTCCCGCCCATAGCGCCACAGTCTCCGGCAGGATTTCAATAAAGATCGCGGCGAGCATAAATCCGGCGCCGACTGCCACGAGGTATTTCAATAACTTGGTCTCGCGCCGATACGCTCCTGAAGAAACGATCAGCAAGCCACCAACAAGGTTTGCGAGAGCGGCCAAAGCTCCGAGCAGCAGAAGTGCGGGGATTCCAGTCATAGCGAATGCTGTTCAACCAAGTCTGGAGAATATACAGCATCCTTAGGGATGTAAGGGCTTTATGGTGACCCTCCGCTCCGCGGACGTTTGCGGACGAGGACGTCCGCGCTCCCAGCACGCGCTCCCAGCACGCGAGACGTTTGCGGACGAGGACGTCCGCGCTCCCAGCACGCGCTCCCAGCACGCGAGACATTTGCGGACGAGGACGTCCGCGCTCCCAGCACGCGCTCCCAGCACGCGAAAAAAGCCGCGAAGATTGCTTCTCACGCGGCTCCGCGGACCAGTGACTGCCTTTCGCCTTCTGCCTTCCGCGTTCCGCCTTCTGCCTTCCGCCTTCTGCTCTGCTGGCGCATCCAGTCAGCGGAGCGGACTGGGGATGCTTGAAGTTAATTGAACCCTCTCCTGGCCCGAAAAAAATCTATAAAAACTATTGACAGGGATGGATCGGGAGCGTAGGATGCGCCGGTGGAGTGAAGTGGAGCGAGGTGGCCTTAACGACACGAACCAAAGCAAAACTGGCGCGAATCGTAGAACCGTCTCCTCTAACCTCAGTGCTCAAGACCTGTGCTCCGGGGAAATTACACAGCGCGAATCGACTCGAAAGGGCGGCTCAAAGTGCCGACCCTCTTTCGTCGTTATGTCGACGAGAAGTACGGCGCGGCGCTGTATGTGACTAGCCTGACGGGTGATTGCGTACGCATCTACCCGATGCCGGAGTGGGAGGCCATCGAGCAGCGTTTAAGTTTGTTGCCGTCGATGGATCCGGCGCGAAGAAAGTTCCTTGACAGGACGAATTACTACGGCCAGCAGTCGGCAATGGACACCCAAGGTCGCGTATTGATTCATCCGCTGCTCAGAAAGAGCGCGCAGGTCGTGGGTGATGTGGCCGTCCTCGGTTATTTGACTTACCTGGAAGTTTGGGAGTTGGACAAGTTCCAGCAGCGGCTGCTCTCGGATCCATACACGGAAGAAGACGAAGCCGCGATTGCCAGACTGGGTATTTGAAGGAAGTGAGCAGTGAGCAGTAAGCAGTAAGCAGTAAGCAGTAAGCAGTAAGCAGTGAGCAGTGAGCAGTGAGCAGTGAATTGAAAACTTAGTTCAGCGAGTCGTCAATGATGAGCATTCATCAAACCGTGCCACGACTGCTCACTGCTCACTACTCACTGCTTACTAGCACCAGTTCTTTGAACGAGATCACGGGGCGGTGGTGATGGCGAAGCCTTTGGGGGGCAGGGGCGCGCTGAGTCATCGTCCCGTGCTACTTCGAGAGACGATCGAGTTGCTCGCGGTTGAGCGCGGCGGATTGTTTGTCGATTGCACGGTAGGCCTGGGCGGGCATAGCGAAGCAATTCTGCAAGCAAGCAACGACGCGCAGGTGCTCGGGATCGATCGTGACGAAGAGGCGCTACGGCTGGCGAGAGAGCGATTGGCGAAATTTGGTAGCCGCTTTCGCGCTGAGCATGCTGATTTTCGTGAACTTACGCGGGTCCTCGCGACAGCGAAGGTCAGAATCGTGCGCGGCATTCTTGCCGACCTTGGCGTTTCTTCGTTGCAGTTGGATTCGCCCTCGCGCGGATTCAGCTTCCGGCACGAAGCGCCGCTCGACATGCGTATGGATATGTCGCGTGGCGAAACGGCCGCAGCGTTACTCGGTCGTCTTTCTGAAGTAGAAATTGCGCGCCTCATTTTTGAATACGGCGAAGAGCGTCACTCACGACGCATTGCCCGGCGAATCGTGGAAAGAAGAGAAGCCGGCGAGCCGTTGCAAACGACCACAGATCTTACGCGGTTGGTCGAACGCGCAATCGGCGGAAAAAAACGGAGGATCCACCCTGCCACGCGCACGTTTCAGGCGTTGCGTATCGCAGTCAATCGGGAGCTCGAAGACCTCGACCAATTCGTAGCCGACGCGATTGACGCATTAGAGCCGCATGGCCGTCTCGCAGTAATCAGTTTTCACTCGCTTGAAGATCGGATTATCAAGCGAACCCTGTTGAAGCTTTCGGGACGCTGTCAGTGTCCGCCGCGCACGCCGCAATGCAATTGCGGCACACGCAAAGCAGTAGAGATTTTGACGCGGCGGCCATTAACACCAACCGAGATTGAAATTTCTGAGAATCCCCGAGCACGGAGCGCAAAGTTAAGAGTCGCGGCCAGGCTTGATTCCTCTTCCTTTTGAGCCCGGCCGTTTTTAGGAGACCCGAAATGATTCGCCGAGTACCCTCGAAACATCGCAACGCTCGCGTTGCCAGTGAAACCGACAGTGAAGCTTTCCTGCGACTTGGACTCTTGCTGATAGTTGGGTTGGGGTTGGCCTCTGGGTTTGTTTATGCAGGCCGCCAGCACTTTGTCGCGCTGAAATACGGCTACCAGACTGAGAAACTGCGGAGCGAGCGCGATCAATTGACCGAGCAAAAGCGCCGTCTGATTTTGCAGCGCGAAGAAGCGGCGAATCCTTTGAAGTTAGAACAAGCCGCCAAGCGAATTGGCATGCAACCGCTGCAAGCGGCCCAGATCGATCCGTTACGACAAGTAGCTCACGAATCCAAAAACGAAACACTCGCGCTGCGACCGCAGCAACCGGCAGCGAAGCAAACCGCCAAGCCGAACACCAAGACAATTACGAAGGTGGACACGAGGACGCCGGCGAAGCCTTCACGTAACAAACCGATTTAGAGCCTTACGACAGCGTCAGGAGATTTTGAAGTGCCCCTTCGTTCCGCCGCCATTGACCGAGAAGCAGCCGACCCGCGCCGCCGCGCAATGTTCGTGGCGCTCGGGCTAGTCGCGTGGATGGTGATTGTCGGAGCGCGGCTGGCGCAACTACAAATCACTCAGCACGACGAACTCTCAGCGCGGGCTAAGAACCAACAATTAGGCACAGTCGAAACCAGCGCGACGCGCGGACTGCTGCTCGATCGACAGGGACGAGAGCTTGCTCGCAGCGTCGACACAACGTCCTTCTACGCTGACCCCGGCGAAATCGTCGATATAGATGGCACCGCGCGGCGCATCGCTTCCGTGACCGGTCAAAAACAGGAGGAGCTGACTGCAAAAATTAGCGAAGGCAAGAACGCCAAAAAGAGTTTCATCTGGTTGATTCGGCGGATGGATGCAGAGACTGCGAACAAGCTCGATGTGATGAATCTTAAAGGCGTCTATTCGCGAAGGGAGCCGAAGCGTTATTACCCCAACGACGATTTGGCTGCGCACGTGTTGGGTTTCGTGGGGACGGACGAAATCGGACTGGGGGGCGTCGAGCAGTTTTACAACGAAAAGATTCGGGGAGAGGGCGGCAAGGTTTTTTACGAGCGAGACCGCGCGAAACGCGCTTTTGAAAGTTACGAGGTTCAGCCGCACCCGGGGCAGACCGTCGTTCTCACAATCGATCAAACGATTCAGTACCGCACGGAGCAGGCATTAATTGGCGCGGTCGAGCGGGCCCACGCGAAATCCGGCACAGCCATCGTGATGGATCCACACACGGGCGAAATTCTCGCCCTGGCTAACGCTCCGGCTTTCGATCCGAATGCGCCCGGGGACGAACCGCCCGAAGTACGTACGAATTGGGCTTTGCAAAACATTTACGAGCCGGGTTCGACTTTCAAAGTCGTCGCCTACTCAGCCGCCATCGACAAAGGCCTGGTCAATCCCGACGACAAGATCGACTGTCAGATGGGACAAATTACGGTGGCGGGCCGGCTCATTCACGATGGTCATCCCTACGGAGTGCTGACGATCGCGGACGCCCTGGCGAAATCGAGCAACGTAGGCGCGATTAAGCTGGGATTACTTGTCGGCGACGCGTCCATGTATGACTTTGCAAAGCGATTGGGATTCGGTTCGAAAACTGGAATCGATTTGCCGGGCGAGTCAGGCGGAATCCTGCGACCAGCCAATCGTTGGCAGCCGTCGTCCATCGGATCGATTGCGATCGGTCAGGAAGTCGGAGTCACCCCGCTACAGATGGCGACGGCCTATTCGGTGATCGCGAACGGCGGCAGTTGGGTAAAGCCGCACATCGTGCGCGAAATGCGTTCGCCTGATGGCTCAACGCTATTTCAGGCAAAGCTCGAATCGCGGCGAGCACTGAAGTCGGACACGGTGGAAAAGTTACGCGGCATGATGGAAGGCGTGACCTTGCACGGCACGGCCAAGAAAGCGCAGGTCGAAGGTTACACCGCCGCCGGGAAGACGGGCACGGCTCAGAAAATCGATCCGAAGACGCGCGCCTATTCCGCAACCAAATACATCGGTTCGTTTGTCGGGTTTGCGCCGGTCAGCAATCCGGCGGTCGTGATTATCGTCGTGATTGACGAGCCCCAGGGCGCGTACCACGGCGGCGATGTGGCTGCCCCGGTGTTCCGGGAAATTGCCGAGCAGATACTTCCTGAGTTGAGCGTGCAGCCGGATGCGGAAACGAAAGCGGCGCCCCAGTTGATTGCGGAAAGTCGCCAGCCGTCACCTCAGGAAACTCAGGAGGAGGAGCAACGCGCAGCGACGTTGCCCCAGGTTGCGAAAAATCTCAACGGAGGGCCGCGCGAAGTTGTCTTTGCGCCGGCAACCAGGCGCGGCGCATTGATGCCGGACTTGCGCGGTCAAAGCGTGCGCGATGTAGTGCGGACGTGCGCGCAACTTGGTTTGAATCTCGAGGCGAAAGGCGAAGGCCGCGCCATGCGGCAGATTCCCGCGGCAGGTGCGGAGCTGACCTCCGGACAAATTGTACGAGTTGAATTTGTGCGACGCGATTGAGTCTGAACCCCGACCCGTCGGGATAGCGGGCCGTGTCAGAAGCCCGCACGTTAGCAAGGGCGTAGATAGGTCAAGTGCCCTCCCTAACGGTCGGGCTTCTGACACATAATGACGATGTGAACATTAGAACCGCAGCAGAACTGATGGGTGCAGATGTAAGCAGGCTGCGACCCCAGCTCTTTGACAAAGAGATATTGGACTTCTCGATTGATTCGCGCACGACGGAAGCGGGTGAGTTGTTCTTCGCTTTGTCGCAGCCGGATTACGAACGCGCAGGCTTTAACGGCCAATTTGCCGATGCTCATAACTTTATCCAATCGGCGTTAGATCGCGGCGCACTCGCCGCGGTGGGGCGGCGCGATCGTTTGGGGACGGACGAAAAACTTCGAGAGTTGGCTGATCGGCTGTTACTCGTTGACGATGCAATCGCCGCGTTGCAGACGCTGGCGCGAAAAATTTACGAACAGTGGGCGCGACCGGTAATCGGGATCACGGGCAGTGCGGGAAAGACGACGACAAAAGAGCTGACTGCGCACGTGCTCAGGTGCGCGGGTTATCGCGTGCTCAAGAGTGAACGCAATTATAACAACGGCCTCGGCTTGCCCTTGTCCGTTTTGCAGATGGTGAGCCGCGGCCGTCGTCCAGACGATTACGACCTGGCGGTCCTGGAAATGGGAATGTCCTCCCCGACGCACGAAATTCGGCGGCTGGTACAAATCACGCCGCCGGATGTCGGCGTGGAATTGATGGTGGCGCCGGTGCACCTGGAACATCTGGGCACGATCGAGACGATCGCCGCGATGAAGGCGGAGCTAATCGAAGGACTGAAACGCGGTGGCACTGCCGTGCTGAACGCTGATGACGAATTAGTGATGCAGATGAAGTCAAAAACTGACGGGCCGGTGCTAACGTTCGGCATTCAAAACGAGGCTGATGTGATGGCCCGGGAGGTGGATATGTCGCGTTTCGGATCGATTCAATTTCGTTTGCAAACTCCAAACGGCGATGCGGCTGCAAGTTTACCAATGACCGGTGGCCATAATTTGATGAACGCGCTGGCAGCATCGGCGGTGGCGACGGCTTTAAAGATCAAGCCAGAGTTGATCGCAGATGCGCTAAGTTCGGCAAAGCCGCCCAGGATGCGCGGGGAAGTACTGGAGTTCGCAGACGGTTTCACAGTGGTTGACGATTCGTACAACTCCAATCCGCGTTCGTTGATTAGCATGGTCCGCACCGTTGCCGAAGCACGTGAGAAGGTGCAGCGGCGCTTGGTGATCGCCGGAGAAATGATGGAGCTCGGTCCCGAAGCGCCCGCCATGCACCGTGAAGCCGGGCGAGAAACGGGACAGCTCGGCATCGATGTGCTTTGGGGCGTGCGCGGCTTGGCAAGTGAAATCGTCGCCGGCGCACAGGAGAGTGGACTTGCTTCGGCGCGCTTCTTTGAATCTTCCGACGAAGCTGCGGCTGCGATCGTAGCTGAAGTTCGCGAGGGTGATTTAGTTTTGGTCAAGGGATCGCGCAGCGTTGAGACGGATAAA
>DATNEI010000098.1:0-2486 GCA_035606795.1 Pyrinomonadaceae bacterium | reverse complement strand
AGATGGCAATCCCAATCTCGGCAAAGTCGCAAGGTCAATGGCATGCAGCACGCGCACGCTCCAGAGACAGTTGAATACTTGCGGAACTGACTTCAGGAGCTTGCTCGATGATACCCGGAAGCGATTGGCGCTCGCCTATCTGAAAGATTCTAACAATACCCTGACGCAAATTGCTTTTTTATTGGGCTATTCGGAAGTAAGTACCTTCAATCGATCATTTAAACGATGGACGGGTAAAACTCCATTGGACTACCGCCGCAGTCGCATCTGAATTTGCACTGGATCACATGGAATCGAACGAAGCGTGCCATCGTTCGTGTTTCGCGCTTCGAATGATCATCGAACAACGGTATCATCGCTCAATTTTTAAATTCGCTCTGTGCTAGCGGATCGAAGGGAATGCCCCAATGCCGCGCACCGTCAATTCGCAGCGGAGGCCGCCCGGCCGGGATCAAAGAGCTCGTCATCCCTCCGCGGGCTCACTTGTGGCAACGCGCCGCTTTGCCAAACCCTGAGCAGCCAGCGTGTCGAGCTGCAAGCGGTACGCCGTATAATATTTGTAGATATTGCGAACGTACTGGACGGTTTCCTGACCCAACCGCTTGGAAGCGACGATTTCGACGTTGTTGAACCACTTGTTCGCGTTCAAGCCACGATGCTTCGCCTCGGCTCGGATTTTGGCGATGCGGCCAGGTCCGGCGTTGTAGCTCGCGAACGCGAACAGCGCGCGGTTCTGTTCGTCGAAATCAGCATCGCGAAAATGCTGATCGAACAGTTGCCGCATGTATTTCGTACCCCCGTGGATGTTCGGCTCGGCCTTCGTGATATCGCCTACGCCCAGGTGTTTGCCCGTCGACGGCAGGATTTGCATGATCCCGATGGCGCCGCTGCGACTGCGCGCCTGCTGGTCCAGTCGCGATTCCTGGTATCCTTGCGCCGCCAGCATCAGATGATCGAAGCGATACTTCTCGCCATAGGTTTTGAATAGCTCGATCGTGCGCTCGAACTTCTTCCATTCAGCAGTGTCTGTCGAGTTCCGCACCGACTTGAAACGCTTTTGATAGTTCGCGAGACGAACGGCCGCGGTGCGCGTCCCTTGGAGCTGCTCAGCGATAAACTGATTCACAACTCGCCTGAGAGTGGGCGTATTTTTACGCATCGCCCACCCGGTCTGCGCGCCACTACGGAGGACAATACCCGGCAGCGGCTGAATGGTGGGCAATATTTTTGCCCAGAGTTCGGCTTTCCAATCGTCGACAACGATGATTTGCAACAACCCGCTGCTCACCATTTCCATCATGTCTTCGTCTTCGAGCGCGTCTGAAACGAAAGTTATCTTTATCGGGGACTTGCCTTCTTTACGAAAGCGTTTATTCAGGCCGACCAGGCTGTCATAATAGCTGCTGGTCTTGCGCACATGCACCTCTCGACCCGCTAGTTGATCTATGTGAGTTAAGGGCGGCGCACTCTTCCTGATCACAACGATCTCGGCAACATTGCTTCGAATCGAATCCGAAAAATCGACTTGAGCCCGACGCGCCGGCGTAATGGTGAGATTAGCTGCAGCGATTTCGGCGTAGCCTTTCCGCAGCTTCGGAAATAGTTGATCTCGAGTTGTAGCTATCGGCAGAACCGTAATCGGCCGGTGGCTAAGGCTGTACTTCCTATTCAGCCACCGTTGAAACTCGTAGAGCGCGTCTGCCGTCAATCCCATCTGAGTCCCGCGATCGTTGAAAAACAGTGTACGGCTGTAGGGCACGGCGACGCGAATCGTTCCCCGCGCCAAGATCGCTTCCCAATCGCCTTTGAACGCCTGGGTCTCGAGCTTGAGAGCCGTGACCTCTGCCGCTGAGATTTCACGGCGATCAGACAATGCAAGGAGACCGACGACAATTGCCAGCAAGAGAGTCGGCATCCGCGAACAGCGACTGCGTGTTGGGTCACTTGCCGAACGAAGCAGGCAGAAATCTTTCATCCTGCTTGGGAAATCGCCGACGCTGCTCAGTGGACCCGCGGGTTGTGCAAATTCAGTCTTGCTCGCGACGAAGGGTAGATTAGCGAACGGCGCATTCATATTCCGGTGCACACACGATAAGCCGGATTCTGTTGGTACGCGGTCGTGCTGACACGGTGCTCGCAACTTCACGGTCGGCGGAATGGTGAGTTGGCTCTAGATAGAACAGATGATAACGGCAACAGACACATTATACGATATTTCTCATCTATAGGCGCTTTTCCGATCAATTGGAAGAGATTTATTGAAGCAATCTTCAGTGCGGGTCAGGACGCTGGTGACTGGTTGGACAAGGCTTCCTCGAAGATTGTCGAACCCGGGAAGTCAAGGTTCCCAATTCGCGGACGGTAGCCTTAAACTACTTGGGCAGTTCTGAACAACCCTTGACCCTGTTTGATCGGACAAGCGTAATCCGATTTCTTTGACTGTGCCGTGACCACCGCCGCTAGAATATCAAATTATTTCACACGTA
>DATNEI010000070.1:0-15384 GCA_035606795.1 Pyrinomonadaceae bacterium | reverse complement strand
CGGTTCAAGGCGACACGACTAACGAGCCCAACGAAACGTTTTTCGTTGACCTGTTCGGATCGACGAACTCTCAGGTCATCAAGTCCAGGGGTGTAGGCACGATCCTCAACGATGACACGCCGCGAATTCAATTGAGCGCATCGACGTATTCGGTGAACGAAGGTGCGGGAAGCGCGATCATTTCGCTGAGTCGAACCGGCGATCCGAGTCTGGCAGTTTCTGTCAAATTTGCGACGAATGATACGTCGGGACTGACAAGCTGTGGAACCGTCACTGGTGCGGCTTCTGAACGGTGCGATTATGTGACGAGCATCGGCACCGTAAGTTTTGCATCAGGTGAGACTGACAAGAGCATTACCATCCCGTTAGTTGACGACGCGTTGGTCGAAGGCAATGAAAACTTTACCTTGACCTTAACGAGTATCACGGGAGGCCAACTTGGAACTCCATCAAGTGCCACGGTGACAATCGTCGACAATGACAGCTCGCCTTCGACAAGCAATCCAATTGACGGCGTGGATTTCTTTGTACGGCAACAGTACCTGGATATTCTCGGTCGCCAACCCGATCAGAGCGGTTTTCAGAATTGGGTGAACACGTTGTCCGGTTGTCCGAACGGAGGGTTTGGGGAGCCGCCGACTTCGAACTGCGATCGTCTGCACGTCGCCGCCGGATTCTTCCAATCGGATGAATTCCTAAATCGTGGCTACTGGGCCTTCCGTTTCTATATGGTGAGCTTCAACCAGAGACCAACATACGCGCAGTTCATTCCGGACATGAGTCAGGTGGGCGGGCCGAAATCACCAGCCGAAGAAGAATCAAGCAAAGTTGCTTTTGCAGATGCGTTTGTGCAGAGGCCCGCGTTTCTTGGCGCATACGGCAATCTGAATGGACAAGCGTTAGCAAACGCCCTTTTGCAAACTGCGGGATTGCCGGCAGGTTCTTACAATGCGGGCGCTCAGACCAACGGTGCGATTCTTCGTGGCATCGCTGAGAGTTCAGGCGCCTTGAACAGGTTCCTGACCGAAGGCACCGTGTCGATCCTCTATTTCGGCTTCCAGCGACGCGATCCGGACGCGATCGGTTATCAGAACAACGTGAACACCTTGAATGCAGATCCGAACAATCTGCGCCACATGATCTTCATATTTATTTACTCTGCGGAATATCGCGGGCGATTTGGCCCAACATGATCGCCGCCCTTACCAAGGTTGAAATAGCACCGGTTTTGCGCATTTTGATTTCTATGTCTCAAAAGTTTTTTCGCGTCTTATTGTTAGCGGGGTTGGCAACACTTGTATCCGCCTCTTTGGGAACGCCCCAAGCTTTGGCTCAGTCCTTCGCGCCGCCGGTGAATTACACTGTTGGCTCATTGCCTTATGCCGCCACGTTTGGAGACTTCAACGGTGACGGAAGGCCCGATCTCGCAGTGGCGAACAACGGAAGCAACAACATAAGTTACTTTCCTGGGAATGGAGATGGTACGTTTGGCAGTAGAACCGATTACGATGTGGGACAACCGCCCTACGGAGTTGTGGCGACCGACCTGAACGGCGATGGCAAACTGGACATCGTCGCTGAGACCTCTTTCAGTCTGACGGAGGGTGTTCGCGTTCTGCTGGGAAATGGCAATGGCACCTTTCAACCCCACGTCGATTATTCGTTTTCCGGGCTGGCACAGCCCAGCTCGATTTTGGCCAGCGACTTCAACAACGACAGTAAGCCAGACCTGGTTGTTATCAATGGAAGCGGCGCTACTGTCTTCCTGGGAAATGGTGATGGAACATTAAAACCGCCGGCGAACTACGGTTCCAGCAACTTTGCGACATCTGTCGCGGTCGGCGATTTCAATACTGACGGCAAAATCGATTTGGCGGTCAGCAGCTACGGGTTTGGAAGCAATGGTGTAATCAGTGTCATGTTGGGAATTGGCGACGGCACTTTTCTCCCGGCGGTTAATTATTCGACCGCGTCAAGTCCCTTTTCTATTGTCAAAGGTGATTTCAATGGTGACGGAAAATTCGACCTGGCCACAGCCAGTGCTCAGACCCCGTTCATCAGTGTGCTGCTCGGAAACGGAGACGGGAGCTTTCAAACCTTTGTAAACCTCGCCGCGGATTCCCCGTACGAACTGGCAGTCGCAGATCTCAACAGCGATGGCAAGGCTGACATAATCTCGGCCGCAAATGCCTTCGGTTTAGAAGTTCTCAAGGGTAATGGAGATGGGACATTTCAGCAGTTAGTCAATCTCCAGGCCGGTGGAAGATTCGCAATTCTTCTCGATCTTAACGGCGATAGTAAACCCGACATCGTCTCCAGCGGTGCGCAAGCAGATTCGATCTCCGTGCTACTAAACCAAACTGGGCCATACAGCATAAGCGGCTTTACCAGAGACAATAACGGCATGGCGCTCTCCGGCGTTGGTGTTTCACTCGCGGGTGGGACGCCTAAATTCACCACCAGCGATGCAAACGGCGCTTATGCTTTTAATGATTTGACGGCAGGGCAAACCTATACTGTGACGCCGGCCAGGACAAACTACACGTTCGCGCCAACGAACCGAGTCTTTAGTAATTTGTCTGCGAACGTCACCGCTGATTTTGTCGGCACACTTAATACCTATTCGATTTCCGGCAAGGTGAGAGACAGTTTTGGCCACGGCATGTCGGGCGTCACGGTAACGTTGTCGGGAACAATGAGCGCAACAATGACGACGCCCAATGATGGGAGCTATGCATTTACGAACTTGACGGCTGGCGGCAACTATACAGTGACCCCATCGTTGGCCAAGTTTATGTTTAGTCCGCCTTTCTCCACCTCTAATAATTTGTCCAGTAGTCGTGTGATCAATTTCACTGGCAGTGTCGCCACATACACGATCAGCGGGAATGTGAATGACGTTAACACGAGCATCTCTGGTTTCACGATGCTCCTCAGTGGCTCGCGAACGGGAACCACCACAACGAGTTCCTTTGGTTATAGCTTTTCGGGCTTACCGGTCGATGGCGACTACGCAGTCACGGCGTATGCCGCCCCGCCGAGTGCACTATTCACAAACTATCTGTTGCTTCCGCCATTCAGCCGTAGCTTTGTAGCATTGTCGTCAAATGTGACCGCCAACTTTAGTGCCAAGCGACTCGGCTTCAGTACCGGAGACTTGAATCCGGCAGGCATTGCGCGCGGCGATTTGAATGGGGATGGCAAACAGGACGTAGTTGTTGCTACTACCACTGGTTCAAACATCCACGTGCTGCTCGGAAACGGCGACGGGACTCTACAATCGCAGGTCGCCTACTTCTCCGGTGGTAATCCCTATGCGGTTGTAACGGGAGACTTCGACGGCGATGGAAAACTGGATGTAGCTTCGGCAAACTCCCAGGAGCCGGACATCAGCGTCTTCATTGGAAATGGCGACGGCACGTTGAAAAGCCGAGTAACTTACGCGGCGGGCTCCAATCCAAACTCTATGAGGACCGCGGATTTTAACTTGGATGGAAAGATAGATATCGTCACCCTGGGAAGTCCCAATACGATTAGTGTTTTTCTTGGTAACGGAAACGGCACATTCCAGACGGCCTTGAAGCCGACTGCCCCAAACGCAGTGTTTTCAGTTTTGCCGGGTGATTTGAATGGAGATGGCAAACCAGATCTGGTGACCCTGGGATACCCTTCGTCGCTGCTGGTGCTTCTGGGCCATGGTGACGGAACGTTTGAGAATCCAGCGAGTTATCCGGTGGCAACTGAGCTCGTGAAAGCAACGCTCGCTGACCTTAACGGTGACGGCAAGCTCGATGTGGTGGTTGCCACTAGATTTCCCAACGCGGTAAGGATCCTGCTCGGTCGCGGCGACGGTACTTTTCAAACCGCAATCACCGCCTTGATTCCAGTGGAGCCTGCGGATCTTATCGTTCAGGACTTCGACGGCGACGGCAGGCCCGATCTGGCAGTTGCGGGCTACAACGGGGGCCTCATGTTTTTGGCAGGCGCAGGCGACGGGACATTCGCGCCCGCGGTTTTCTATCAAGCGGGAAGCTTTTCCGGATCGTTGGTTGCGGGTGACTTTAATAACGACAGCAAGCCCGATGTGGCGCTGACCAGTCAGCTCAACAACGAAGTAACTATTCTCCTTAACAGCGTGTCAACGCGTACGCCCCTCATCCAGCTTGGTGCTACTAGTTACTCAGTGGGTGAGGCCTCGGGCAGCGCGAGCTTTACGGTCACCCGCACGGGAGATACTTCTGCTCCTGCCTCAGTGAATTACAAAACGAGTGATTCAGCGGGGCTTGCAAACTGCTCAGTCGTCGCGGCTAAGGCTTCGGAACGGTGCGACTATGTGACCAGTATCGGCACCGTCAGCTTTGCAGCGGGACAGAGCAGCAAGACCGTTACGATTCCAGTGGTCGATGATGCGTTAGTCGAGGGAGATGAGACGTTCACCATAACTCTGTCTAATGTCACAGGCGCAACCTTGAGTGCGACATCCGTGGCTGCGATTACGATCGTCGACAATGACAGTTCACCATCGAGCAGTAATCCGATCGACGGCGTGGATTTCTTTGTGCGGCAACAGTACCTGGACATTCTCGGCCGGCAACCGGATCAGACCGGCCTGCAAAACTGGGTGAACACGCTATCCGGATGTCCGAACGGCGGCTTCGGCGAGCCGCCCACTTCGAATTGCGATCGGCTGCACGTTGCCGCCGGGTTCTTCCAGTCAGATGAATTCCTGAATCGCGGCTACTGGGCTTTCCGTTTCTACATGGTCGCGCTCAATCAACGGCCGACTTACGCGCAGTTCATTCCGGACATGAGCCAAGTTGGCGGGCCGAAGTCTCCGGCAGAGGAAGAATCAAGCAAAGTCGCGTTCGCAGATGCGTTTGTGCAGCGTCCTGAGTTTCTCAGCAAATATGGGAGCGCCACGGGCGGACAAGCACTGGCAGATGCGTTGACCCAAAACGCCGGGTTGCCGCCGTTTACAGTGACATCTGGCATGACGAACGGTCAGATTCTGCGCGCGATTGCCGAACGGCAGTCTTCGCTGGACAAGTTCCTCACGGAAGGAACGGTCTCAATTCTTTACTTTGGATTCCAGCGGAGAGATCCGGACGCGATCGGTTATCAGAACAATGTGAACACGCTCAATGCAGATCCGAACAATCTGCGCCACATGATCTTCATCTTCATCTATTCGACTGAGTATCGTGGCCGATTCGGACCGTAATTAAGCAGCCAACTTCCCGGTCGGCGCATAGTAATCCAGCACCGCGTCCAGACGATCGAAATCGATTGGCTTGATCAGAAAGTCATCGCAGCCTTCCGCGATGGCGGTGCTGCGGCACTTTTCCGGATCCTGGCCGGTGATGATCACAATCGGCACGTTCTCGAGCTTTGCGTTCTGACGCAGACGATGAATAACGCCGAGGCCATTCAGACGCGGTAGTTGCAAATCGAGCAGAATTAAATCCAGCTCCTCAGTCTCTGCAACTTCAATCGCCTGCTTGCCGTCCCACGCTTCGATCACGCGATAACCTTTGCGCGTCAAAACCGTGCGCAGCAGAAACGAAGTCTCATCGTTGTCTTCGACCACGAGAACATTCGGGCCTCGTTGCGCGAAGACTGCCGGCGTCCATGTTTGCTCAACGCCAAAGCGATTTGGTGTGTATTGGGGAAATGGGGAGACAGAATTGCTGGGACGGCGTGTGCCGCCGAGCGATCCGGTATTCGTTGGATATGTAAATTTCATCAGTTGCTGCGAAGCGTCGCAAATGCGCGACTCTTCATCCTCCCCTCTGGCGGATTAGGGCTGGCATTTTATTACCGCGCCGCAATTTGATGATGCTGAAAACCTAAAGACTTTTACACGAGATTGTGTCGCGCCGGAGGTCGGGAAAAACCCTGAGTATCTGGAATTTCTGGTGACGAAGACAACGCATTCACCAGAAGAGTTATCGAAGAGCTGCGATTGTTTTCAGAGAAATTCCTTGACACGATCGCCGTTGATACTTTATAGAAGACGATTCGCGCGAAACGACTGATCGCGCACTGTAAGAAGAAAACTTCAATGCTGAAGAGTCAGACATACAAAGAACATTCGATGAAATGGCGGCCGTGCGGCGTCATGTGTCGGTGTATCAGTTCGTTAGGCCTGACCTCGTCGGCGAGCAATATTTTTGGCGGCAGACTCGGACAAGAAACGTCCGTAGATAGCCGTTACATCAAGACTTAATCAGCGGGAGCGGACTCCCGCTCCCAAATCTCAAAGCAAAATTCGCGGAGAATTGAAGGAGCGGGCAGCTTCCCTGGGAGGCTTAAAGCCGCTCCTTTAGTTTTTTGACAATCGAAGTACTTATTTGCGAAGTGGCACAGACCTCAGTCTGTGATTGTCGCGTGAGTAGTAATACTTGCAGGCTGGAACCACAGACTGAAGACTGTGCCACTGATTTTTGCGAGAGATGAAGGCAGGGAGCCTTCAACCAGCGGAATCAGAGCGCGACCGTGCGAAGGTCGGGGTCGCACGTTCAAATCGTGCCAGGTCCGCCAGGAGTCAGAACCATCTGCGGTAGCGGATGGTTGATCTCTATTGTCAATCACTTCGGGTTTCAACGTTCAACCGCCCGCTACCGCAGGCGGTTCTGACAATGCTTCTGCCGGCGTAGTCCGATCGGGAGAAGCGCTGGTTTTAGAAGCTAGACAGTGTGGGTTCGAATCCCTCCGCCGGTACCAATAAAAAGTTTCGAGTTCCGAGTTTCAAGTTTCGAGTTGATTCGGGATCGCGAACCCGAAACTCGAAACTTTCTCTTCCGGAACCGTGGCCGAGAGGTGAGGCACCTGATTGTCGATCAGGCCGATGACGGTTCGAGTCCGTTCGGTTCCGCCAAACATCAAACCAATGAAAGGAGCATCATGAAACTCAAGAGTCAATACGTAAGGAGGACACCAACATGAGGTAATCACCAATTCCGCCGTCGCTAATCGCCCCGGCTTAGAAAGGAAGTAAGCAATGAGCTCAAACGGAACATCACGCTTTCATGTTCGCCGGCGTGAGTTTCTCAACGAAGCGCCCGAAGCTGCCGCGTTTATCATCGCCGTGGTCGAAGACACCCGCGAAATCCCGGATGAAAACGAAGACGGCTGGAAGTGGGCGACTATTCAACTCGATCTCGGTGACTGCTCGCGTCGCGTGTCGTTCGAATTCTATCTGAATGATGCAGACGGCCGCGCCAACAGCCTCAGAAAGATTAATCTGATGGCCGAGATCATCAACCAGGTGCGCGACGCAATTGCCCTCGAATGCGAATCAAGAGCAGCGCGCCCCCATGTTCAGCATCTGGAAGCAGCGATCGCGTAAATCGCTTCCAGTGACAAAAACTTCGTTCGCGTCAGTAGCCAAATCGGATCAAGGCACCTGTCTCTTAAGCAGGGGATTGTGAGTTCGAGTTTCACCTGGCGCGCCAAAATCAGTAAGCAAACAAGTGTCAGAAGCCCGACCGTTCGGGAGGGCCCGTTAGCTAAGCGAGCCCCTTGCTTACGCGCGGGCTTCTGACGCGATATTCTTTAGGAAGGAGAAAGAGACATGCCTTACCAGAAGCTGCCAATCGGCGGCGCTCACGCCGAAATTCTTTCGTGGGCCAACCATGAATTTAGCTACGAAGAGCAGTCGATGTTGCGCAACGTTTCGCGCTTGCCATGTTTGTTCAAGCATGTGGCGCTGATGCCTGACGCCCACCTTGGCAAAGGCAGCATGGTTGGTTCGGTAGTCGCAACCAGGGATGCGGTGATTCCCGCAACGGTCGGGGTCGATATCGGCTGCGGCATGATGGCGGTGAAGACACCATTCAAGAGCGGCATCCTCGACGGCAAACTAAAAGAACTAAGACTGGCGATCGAAGAAGCGATTCCAGTGGGCTTCAACGCATACAAGGAATCGGTCGATGAGTCTTCGTATTGGGACGGCTGGAAAGATTTCAGCGAACTGCACGAAGGCGTTCACGATCGCAAAGCTAAAGCGATGAAGCAGCTGGGCACGTTGGGTGGCGGCAACCACTTCATCGAAGTTTGTCTCGATACGGAAAACTTCGTGTGGCTGATGCTGCACTCGGGCTCGCGCAACATCGGCAAAGAACTCGCGGATCGTCACATCTCGACAGCGAAGTCGTTATGGAAATTGTCGGAGCTCCCTTCGCCTGACCTGGCTTACTTCATCCAGGGCACGCCGGAATTTGCGGCTTACTGGGAAGATCTGAAGTGGGCGCAAAGTTATGCGATGAAGAACCGCGAGATCATGATGGCGCGTCTATTGAAGGTCTTCAACAAGATGTTCAATCATCGCGAAGCCTTCGAACGAGAGATGGCCGTCAACTGTCATCACAACTACGTTGCGCTCGAAGAGCATTATGGCGAGAAAGTTTTCGTCACGCGCAAGGGTGCGATCAATGCTGACCGGGGCGTCTACGGCATCATTCCCGGATCGATGGGCGCGAAATCGTTCATCGTTAAGGGACGCGGTTTGGCCGAGAGCTTTAACTCGTGTTCACACGGAGCCGGAAGAAAGATGTCTCGCGGCGCTGCCAAGCGTCACTTCACCAGCGCTGATCTGATCAAGCAGACAGCCGGCGTCGAATGCCGCAAAGACCACGGGGTGCTGGACGAAATCCCGGGCGCTTACAAATCGATCGAAGCAGTGATGAAGAACCAGAAAGACCTGGTTGAAGTTGTGGCTGAGATCAAACAAGTGGTCTGTGTCAAAGGATAAGTCAGTACCGGAAGCGATAGCGACCGGGTTTTTTGTTTCGACTTCCACCGCCTCCATGAATCAATCAACATAAGTCGGGAAACATAAGACCCGGTCGCTATCGCTCCCGGTACTGACTTGAGTTTTCGGAGTATGGTGTAACGCTAGTGGGTAAGGGGCTACTGCATCGATCCGAGAGCGAAAAAAGAAATGGCGGAGGGGACAGGAGTCGAACCTGCATAGCCTTGCGGCCGGCGGTTTCGCTTCGCTTGAAAGTTGCACACCAAAACGCAGACCTATTGACTGAGGTGGGTTTCAGGACTATCGTAAGCAAAATTGCAAGCGTTCCAGTCGGATTGACGGAACGAACGCATTTCTCAGACGCTGTTCCTTCGCGCGGCGTGCGCAACTCCCGGGAGTTAAAAGCGTAAGCGACTCCCGCCACTGAAAGGAAGGCCTCTCATGCCCTCTGAATGCCGTCGCGGTTGCCTTCACACTTTATGGTGTTGGTTTTTAGGCGTGCTCCGTGCGTTTCATTTGATCTCGGATTCTTTCTATCGCAAGAAATGTTCGTGCGACCTTAAGTTAATAGCGATCAAGTTCAATCACGACATCGCGGATTTGACGACCGACGCGATAAACGTGCGGAAGAATTTCACGGCGGCTGTTTCAGTTCCCGAATGGACTTCGGGCGTAACCGTCGCCGCTGATTCACCCGCCGCCTATGCGATCCTGGAAACGCAGGGCAACAAGATTACGATTAAAGCCAAATTCGCGATCGGTCCGATGAATGCCTTGCAAGCTGAGATCAAGGCCGACGGGGGCGGTATACTCGGTGCCCTGGATGCGCAGACTGTGAATTTCGCCGCTGGTGTTTCCACACCCGAATTTGTCTCGTTTGAATTGCGTCACCACACGATCGGCAATGACGGGATCAAACTCGAAGACATCACCTGGAATTGGAAGTACCGTTGTTGTGGCGGTTCGCAATGGGAACCGCTGGCCACAACCCATCATCGCATCTATGTCATTCTCGAGGAGCCTAAGCTTCCGTGGAAACAACAACCGTTTCCGAACGATCAGAATCCCTGGACTGAAGCTCTGGATTACGCTTGCACCTGGGCCGCAGGCCAGAAGACACGTGATGACGCTGCGACGGCGATTACCAAAGCGATTAATGGGAGCCTCGGCCTTGTCTACGACAATGCCTCGGGCGCTTCGCATTACACCAGCGGCTTTCTGGCGATCTTCGAGCTAACGCAGTTTCTCGCTTATCTTACGAGCGGCACCGGCCTGGGCCATATCGTCAACTGCACTGACTGCGCGACGATCACGACTACTTTCTCGAATCTTGTTGGTTGCGACCTGCACGCATCGAAGATGGGCACTTTTTTCGCGCTCACTCCATTCCGCGGAATCGGAGCCGGGGCTTTCGGATGTCCCGGCTTCGGGTGTAGTTTCAGCTTCCATGAAGTGGCGTGGAAGGGTGGGCACGGCAACTCTGATCCACTCTTTGACGCCTGCCTGCGCGTGGACGGCGATTCGAATCCGTGGTCGGCGCCCTACAGTGAGATCTTTCCTGTAAACATCGTCTTCTCGACGAATCCGGGTGCGCCTTTGCCGCTTGCTGTGCCCTTCAACGATCAAAGTTACAAGGAAAGACTCTGCACAAATGATGCTGCCGGCATCGGCAAATGCAATCCGATTGGACCTTGGCCCAGCAGTAGTAATGGAAGGAGGCCGGTGAAATGATCGACACCGATGACCATGCAGCTTATCGCGAGGAAGTAAAACAAAACTTCGGATTTTCGGAATGGGCGGGCCAAACAAAAGAGGCTGATCGCGAAGTCCGCTCTCTCGATCTCCAAACAATGACGGTGCCCATAGCTGAGCACGAAGATCTGCCGACCTCTTCGAGGCAGCGTCGAATTGTGCGCTACATCTTCGGCTCAGCGGGCAAAGGTGGGCAACTGGTGTCGATGATTTATGAATGTAACTCGACGATGGACGCGCACGAAACTTTGATCGATGTGGTAATGACCTATATGGCCCCGAAGCTGCCGCGATGCGGTGAGAAGGGATTGGAAATCGGAGACATCTGCTTTGCGGGGGCCAGCGAAACTAACGTTTCCGTGATCTTCGCTCGCTTCAACATCCTCGCGGAAGTTCGAAGCGTCGGCCAAGAACCGGTGTCGGTTGATGCGTTAGCTAGAGGCCTGGATGAGTTAATTTTGAGTCAGGCTGGACGAAGCGGCCCGGGTGATGTAACGGCGTGAATGGCGGAGGGGACAGGAGTCGAACCTGCATAGCCTTGCGGCCGGCGGTTTTCAAGACCGCTGCAATACCATTATGCGACCCCTCCGCGCCTCCTGGGAATATACCGTAGAACGGCGGAAGGCAGGAAGCGGAAAGCAGAAAGCAGAAAGCAGAAGGCAGAAGGCAGTAGGCAGTAGGCAGTAAGCAGCGAGCAGTGAGCAGTAGGTCGATAACCTAGGAGCAAGAGATGGCGTTGCCCAACTCAAGACTTAAGACTCGAAACTCGAAACTAGAAACTCGAAACTAGAAACTCGAAACTCAAAACTCGAAACTAGAAACTCGAAACTTGAAACTGAGTAATTGACACTCACTCGCCCGTGTAGTAGCTTGCCGTTACGCACTTATGCGACGAAATTGCTTCGCAATTCATTCCTCAAAATCCCTGCGCAGAAGAACATCGCTAAGGAGCTTGTCGTAGTCATTTGAAGCAAATCGAGCTTCCACCCAGAGGCCTGGAAACGCTCTTCGGCGTTCACGACCAGAACATTAAGTACCTCGAGTCGCTGCTCGACGTTCAGATCAACGGACGCGGCCACAGCGTCAGCGTCGATGGCGATCCGAAAGACGTTGAGACGGTCGAGCAAATCCTCCAGGACTTTTCCCAGCTTTTTGCCGAGGGCCGGCAGTTTACCGACAAAGAGTTGCGCGAAGCGTTTGCCCAAATCGCTGAAGATCGCGCGTACAGCTTGCGCGATTACTTCACGCGTTCGCGCTTCAGTCCGGCCGGCAAAAAACAGGTGGCGCCGAAGTCGGCGATGCAGCGCAAGTACGTCGAAGCGATTCAGCAGAAAGATATCGTGTTCGGGATCGGCCCGGCGGGGACGGGAAAAACCTATCTGGGTGTGGCGATGGCGGTGCAGGCTTTAATGCAGAAGCAGGTGAACCGGATTGTGCTGGCGCGACCCGCCGTTGAAGCGGGCGAGAAACTCGGTTTTCTGCCGGGCGATTTGCAGGAGAAGGTGGATCCATATCTGCGGCCGCTTTATGACGCGCTCTTCGATCTGGTTGATTACGAACGAGTCGAGCGCCTGCTGGAGAAACGCGTGATTGAAATCGCGCCGCTGGCTTTCATGCGCGGCCGCACGCTGTCAGACGCATTTGTCATTCTCGACGAAGCGCAAAATACGACCAGCGAGCAGATGAAGATGTTTCTGACGCGTATCGGTTTCGGATCGAAAGCGGTCATTACCGGCGACGTGACGCAGATCGATTTGCCGACGGGAAAACGCAGCGGCCTGGTGGAAGCCGAACGTGTGCTGGCGAATATCGAAGGCATTGAGTTCATCTACTTCAGCGACAAAGACGTCGTGCGTCACAAACTGGTGCAAATGATCATCAAGGCGTACGAGACGCACACCAAAAAAACCGAGATGTAGGGCATTGCCGATTTGCGATTTCCAATTGCCGATTGACGGCATTGATTGAGATCGATCCAATCGGAAATTGGCAATTGGCAATCGGCAATGATTGAACTCGTTAATCGCCAGCGGAAACGAAAAGTTAGACCAAAAGAATGGGGCGAATTCGCGACGCGGGCTTTGCAATCAGTCAACGCCGATAACCGCGACGCGACCATCGTTTTCGTTTCAGACGATTCAATGCAAAAACTGAATCGCAAATTTCGCGGCAAGAATTCCGCGACGGATGTCCTTTCGTTTCCCGCTCAACCCGAAGTATTTGAAAAAGACTTGCAAGCCAATCTGGGCGAAGTCGTGATCTCGGTTGATCGCGCCGCGGCGCAAGCGAAGGAAAATGGACTGACATTTACCAACGAAATGCAGCAGCTGATTCTGCATGGACTGCTGCATCTATGCGGTTATGATCACGAAAGCGACAACGGCGAGATGAACCGGCTGGAACTGAAACTTCGCAGAAAGCTGGGGATTTAGCCAGTTCAGAGTTCAGCCTTTAAGGCTGGCTCACGGTCGGCAAGCTGAAGCTTGAACTCTGAACTACTACGTTTTGTCTATTAACGATTTACCATTTACCATTTACCAGCCTTTATGGAAATTGCACTAGCCGTCAGTTTTCTCCTGCTGCTGGCGCTGACATTTCTAGCCACCGTTGACATGGCGTTCAGCCAGTTGAGTGACGTCGGATTGCGACTTCTCGCAGCCGAAGCCGAAGAGCATCCCAACGCGCGCTATACGCCGCTCTTAAAAGAGATTCTCGACAATCGCGCGCGCTTTAGCCTGACTTTATCAGCGGCAATTCAGATTCTGCTGGTCGCGTTTACCGTGTTGGTCAGTTTCGTCTGCTTGCATTGGCTGTCGGCCAGTGCGGGTGGGTTAATAGTCGCCCTGCTCGCCTGTCTCCTCCTGGCTGGAGTATTTCGCCAGTTCATTCCCCGGTACATTTCGTTGCGCAACCCGGAAGGCAAACTCTTGCGCCTGTTGCCGATCGTGCAACCGTTCTATCGAGCGCTGGCCTTCGCTGCCGAACCCTGGCATCGCAAGTTCGATCGCATGCGTGAAGAAGATGAAGGAGAGACAATCGACCAAGAGGAAGAAGAAGATGCCGGCGACGATATTGAAGCGCTGATCGATGTGGGCGAAGCTGAGGGCATCATCGAAGAGGAAGAGCGCGAACTGATTCAATCCGCGATCGAGTTCGGCGATACCCGCGTCGGTGAAGTGATGACGCCGCGGACGGAAATAATTGCGCTGCCGAACACTGCGACCGTACGCCAGGCGCGCGACATGATGATCGAATCGCGACACTCGCGTCTGCCTGTCTATCGCGAACAGATTGATAACATTGAAGGCATCGTCTACGTGCGCGATCTGCTCCCCTCGCTCTCGCTGGGCAAGGCTGACGCCCCAATTACACCGTTCATTCGCCTCGTGTATTTCGTGCCGGAAACCAAACCAGTAGCGAAGCAGTTGCAGGAGATGCAGAAAGCACGAACTTACATGTCGATTGTGATCGACGAATACGGCGGGATTGCGGGTCTGGTCACCGTGGAAGACATCCTGGAAGAAATCGTCGGCGAAATTGAAGACGAAGACATCAGCGGCGATGAATCAAAGGATATCGTGCCCGCGGATGACGGTGCTTATGAAGTTTTGGGCAGCACTGAGATTGGAAAAATCGAACGGTTGTTCGACCTGGAAATCGAAGCCGATGATTTCACCACGATCGCCGGTTTGGTGATTGCTGAGAAGGGAAGTTTGCCGCGCGCGGGCGAGCAGCTCAGTTTCAGAGGACTCGAAGTCGAAGTGCTCGAAGCCGATGAGAAACGAATCGGCCGATTGAAAGTGAAACGCCTTTCTGAACCTTCGGTTGCGGCGGGCGGGTGATCACAACTCTTCGCTCTTACAAATCGTCGCCCTGACGTTGACAACAAATCGTTACTCACCGACTATCATTCTTCGCAGTTCTTCGATGTTCGACAAACTTCAGTTTGTCGCTCGCATCATTAATCACTAATAACCGACAAGCTAAAGTTTGTCGGATACACAGAAGCGTTGGCAAAGAAGCAAAGTAAATTTCTGCGTGGGCGTCGCATCGATCCGCAGCCGATCACCGGCACGACCCAGCTGGTCGATCTCGTCGACAACACATTCGTGGCTTACAACGCCGCGCGTTTGCGCGAAGCGTGCCAGCTCTTCGCAGAAAAAATGCTCGAGCCCGACGTGACGGTCGGAGTTACGTTGACTGGCGCGCTGACACCCGCGGGCCTGGGCATGTCCGCGTTGATTCCGTTGATTCAGGCCGGATTCATTGATTGGATCATTTCCACCGGCGCGAATTTTTATCACGACACGCACTTCGGACTCGGCCTCGCGATGCACCAGGGCAACGCGCAGACCTCCGACATCGTCTTGCGCGACGAAGAAGTCGTGAGAATTTACGACATCTTTTTCGATTACTCAGTTTTGCTGGATACGGACGCTTTTTTCCGCCGGATGATCGAAGCGCCCGAGTTTCAGAAGTCAATGTCGACGGCTGAGTTTCATTATCGCGCGGGCCGTTATGTGCGCGAACGCGAGCGAAAACTCGGAATCCGGAATAAGTCGATTCTGGCGGCCGCGCACGAACATGCGGTTCCCCTCTACACCTCGTCTCCGGGCGATTCATCGATCGGCATGAATGTCGCGGCTAAGGCTTTGCAAGGGAATAAACTTGCATTCGATCCTTCGCTGGACGTGAACGAGACGGCTGCGATTGTGCTGGCGGCGAAAAGAGGATTGATTCGTGACGGTCACAGCTCAACGCATCGTGAAGAAGCGCAGGTCGCCAGCGCGAGCGCTCGCGGCGCGCGCCTTAAGGGTGAGTCCAGGACTCGGAAGTCGAGCAAAGGCCGTTCAGCGATTCTAATTCTCGGTGGCGGATCG
>DATNEI010000050.1:0-7750 GCA_035606795.1 Pyrinomonadaceae bacterium | reverse complement strand
TGATGGTCGACTACTACACACGCTTGCAACGGGGTGAAGGCCGCGCCGAAGCGATGCGTCAAGCGCAACTGAGCATGCTTGGCGCCGAAGCACGAGGCGCAACGCCACAAACACCACTCGACATGCTGCGCGGCGACAAACGAAAAGCAACGGCAGGCGTGGCAACCACTACGCGCCGCTCTCATCCTTTTTACTGGGCAGCGTTTATCTCATCGGGGGATTGGCGCGCGATGAATGGAAGGAATTAGTGAATGGCAGCGAAGGCGTGAAGGACTGACCGGCAGCAAGCACCGGCGACAGCCATCCAAACACGATTCACGCGACCGCATTTACTATTTCCGCCGTGACGATTTACGATTCGGTGCCGATGACCAACGAAGAGATTGCCCGCCGCTTCAACCGCATGGCTTCGCTGATGGAGGTGCGCGGTGAAGACACCTTTCGTATCCGGTCGTACCGGATGGCCGCGGAAGCGATCGAAACCTGGCCGACAGAGATGCGCGAGATTGCCAAAGACGCAGGCGCCGCCGGCCTTCAGGAAATTCCCGGCGTCGGCAAAGCTATCGCCGATAAAACCATCGAGTTGCTTGAAAAAGGCACGTTCGACGCATGGGACCGGTTGACTGCGGAGACGCCTGAGACGGTGCTCGACCTTCTGGAACTGCCCGGCGTCGGGCCTAAAACGGCGGCGATGCTTCATCAGAAATTCAAAATCGCGTCGCTCGATGATCTCCGGAAATTTGTCGCCGGCGGGGGGCTGGAGATGGTTGACGGTATTGGGCCCAAGACGGCAGAGAGAATCAAACAAAGTTTGAGCACGTAATCACGTAAGATGCGTCGCCCTCCCAAAATCATTCATCTCCTGGTTCTCAGCGCTCTCATCAGCGCTGGTTGCTCAAGTAACCTCGTCAAATCTCTGAGTGCGCTCAACGCGCTGCAGCAGCACCTGACTCAGAAGTATGGCGACCAAGTGACTGTCAATCTTCAGAACTCGCGGTATTTGAGCATCGTATTCGTGAACTCACCCTTAAACCATGACGATGAATCGAAACGATTAGAGCGCGCGCAGGACGCAGCCCAGTTTGTCGCGCTGAATTATGAAGAAATTAAGTCAGTCGAACAGGTGTGGATAGCATTTATGGCTTCTGAGACACGCATGATTATTTTTCACTACAACCAGGTAATCGATTCATTCGGTTTCGACCGAAACGGCGCATCTCTCGCTGCTGCTACGACTCGCAACGGCGTAGCCAGCTACGACGAGTCGAAACGAGAAAACGATGCGCGCGCGCCGCAGGCCGTTTACAACCCGCGCACGAATCAAACGGATATAAGCGTGACTCGGATTCAACTCGAAGGCACAGTTAATCGGGGCCTCGCTCTGGTCCCGCATTTTACGGTCGAGGGCGACGCCCGCACACTGGGGACGGCGATTCAGCCGCCAGAATATGTGGTGCTGGACTTTGCCTCCTATTCGGAGAAACCAATCTTCGACGGCAATCCAACCCTCGAGATTTATTGTGACGACCGCCTGGCCTTGAAGGGTTTCGCCCAATTGCTCTCCGGTCAACAATCTGGGATAGACGAAACTATCGGCCAATTTGCATCAACGCGAGTACCTTTTAGGCTTCTGCAACGGATGGCAAAATCCAATCGCGTCACGATCGTCGTTGCCGCAAAACGATTTCAATTGCTGCCCGATGATGTCGTCGCGCTGGCGCGCATTGCCGCTTACGTCCCCAACTCAAACAACAACCAACAGTAGAACCATCCGCTTGGCCATGACGGCGTTGAGAAAGGGGACAGGTACTCCTTGCGCGCCGTCCGGCACTGGCCTACAATGCGTTACATCAGCCGACTGTCCTGGCATCGCAGCGTCTCCCCGCAGCGTTCTTTCAGGGTGAAGCTGCGCTGAAATCTTTCAAGGCAGCGCACACTCTTTAACAAAAATAGCCGGCCGGAATTCGTTTCGGGCTCAGGGGCGCATTGACGTTTCCCCTCACGCGCAACTCTTGACGCATCGCCGTTCATCGAATTAAAGGTTGGACGCTTCGCCGAGGATGGGGGTCTTCATGAAGCCGCGTCGCCAGACAGCACTCGCAACTCTTTCTTTCTTTGTCGCTCTTTGCCTTGCCGCGTTTATAGCTTCCGAAAAAGGGTCTGCTCAGAAGAAGCCGGTCGAAAAGGCTTCGCCCACGCCGAATAGTGAACTGCTTCCAGTTGAACCTGCGCGGCCACAGGCCGCACCCACAAAGGAACCGGAACAACCATCGAAGCCAGCTGACACGGGACCCATTGTCGCGGACCCTCAGCAAAAGTCCGGGAAAGAAGTAGACGAGAAAACTCCCGTAATAACCAACACCGACCTGATCACTTTCAACGTCACGGTCACCGATATTTATGGGCGCTTCGTCTCGGGGCTTTCAAAAAACGCTTTCGCGATTTTCGACGACAAACGGGAACAGGAGATTACGCATTTCAGCGACGATGATTCGCCCGTTTCCGTGGGCGTACTCTTCGACGTCTCGGGATCGATGAGCGGGGACAAAGTGCGGCGCGCCCGGGATGCCCTGGCTCACTTCATTCAAACCAGTCATGACCGCGACGAGTACTTTCTGATTGGATTCAATTCGCGCGCGCAACTCTTGCTCGATCGAACTCGCGACGGCAATGCAGTTCTGGACAAGCTGACTTTTGTGCAAACCAAAAGCAACACGGCGCTCTACGACGCCTGCTACCTCGGGGTTGAGCGAGTGCAGCGGGGCACTCATCCCAAACGCGCGTTGCTTCTGATTAGCGACGGTCAGGACAATAACTCGCGCTACACATTTAACGAATTGCGCCGCGTGCTGAAAGAATCTGACGTGGTGCTCTATGCAATCGGGATCTTAGGTGGCAGCGACGTAGGCAGTTCGCTCGGCATGGAAGGCCAAAGCATTCTCGACGAGCTGGCCGGAGTTTCCGGGGGCAAGGCGTTCTATCCGCGCGGCCCAGCCGAGATGGACGACATCTTTGAGCAGATTGCCCTCGAGCTGCGTCACCAGTATTCGATCGGGTACCGGCCCGCAAACTTTGTTAATGACGGGAAGTGGCACAAGATCAAGGTGCAGCTTCACGCTCCGCGCGGGCTGCCGCGGCTTTTCCCGCGCTACAAAGATGGGTATTACGCGATCGCCAATCCGAAATAGAGCCGGTCCAAAGTCCAACGTCAGTGGCCTCTTCATTTAGCTTTTAGACTTCGCACTTTGGACGCGGGACTTTGGACTTAGCCCCAGCCAACGCAAACTCATCTTTCCAGCATCATTAAAGTCTCTCCTGTCCGCGAAATCGGTTTGACATTGGGCTTTTATTCTCACAAGGTAGTCATGATGGGTTTTCGCATTACACAGATGTCTAAATCGCAGCGCGCCACCATCGCCGTTTGGTTCAGCGCTCTGGCGACTCTGTCGTTAATCGTCGCGGGAGTGACCAGCGCGCAACAGCGCCCGCGCAGCACTACTGCGGCGCCGACTTCGACTGCGACTCCGACGCCACAGCAACCCGAGCCTACGCCTGTTCAGACCGGACCTGGCCGCGGAATCGCGCCGCAATTGGGACCGCCCCCGGAGCCGCCTGTCTATAAACCGAAACCGACACCGACGCCCGATGCGAACACCGCGGAGATCGACGAAAACAGCACGATCACGATAAATGCCGATTTGGTGACGTTGAATGTGCGCGTTATCGATCGCAACAACCGGCCGATTAACGGCATCCGTCAGAGCGACTTCCAGGTTTATGAAGATGGCGTGCCCCAGCGAGTATTTGCCTTCACTGAAGAGCAAGTGCCGGTAATTTACGGCCTGGCGGTAGACACCTCCGGGTCGTTGCGTACGCAGATCAACGAAGTCATCGATGCCGCCAAGACCATCATCAACAGCAACAAGCCAGGCGATGAAACCTTCCTGGAGCGTTTCATCGATCGCGAAAAGATCGAAAATCTGCAGGACTTCACCTCGAATAAAGATCTGCTGCTGGACGCCGTCGATAACCTCTATGTGGAAGGCGGACAGACGGCAGTGGTGGATGGCGTTTATCTCGGCGCAGAACACGTCGCTGAATATAAGAAGGGCCGCGATGATGATCGCCGCCGGCGCGCGCTCATCGTAGTAACCGACGGCGAAGACCGCGCCAGCTTCTACTCGCAGGAACAATTATTCCGGCAATTGCGCGAGCAGGACGTGCAAATCTATGTAATTGGATTTGTCAGCGAGCTGGACGCTGAAAAGGGTCTGATTCGCAAGAGCTCCAAGGGCAAGGCAGTGGATCTCATCAACCGGATCGCCTCGGAAACGGGCGGTCGCGCTTTCTTTCCGCAGTCAGTCTCTGAATTGCCGAGCGTGGCTAATGAAATCGTGCGCGACTTGCGCACCCAATACGTGATCAGCTACGACCCGACGAATAAAGCACACGACGGCACCTACCGGACGATCAAGGTGGTGGTGAATCAACCAGCCGGCGGCGAGAAGCGCATCGCGCTCACTCGTTCGGGCAGGAATGCCAACGCTCCCGGCACGACTGCGGCGCGTCCGACGACCACGCCGGCGAACGTGCGCCAGCCCACGCCATCGAACACCCCGCGGCGACCGCCACAGTAATGATGAACGCCGAAGGCGTTCACCACCTCCAGCCCAGGGTTGACGCGCGCTAGCGCGGCTACCCTGGGTAATGAGCCAACACCGCAGGGCAACCCTGAAAGGGTTGCGGAACCCTGCAGGCACACCGGTGTTGAATTGATTCACAAAATGTGAACCTTTCGGGGCAAACCTATTTCGCAACCCTTTCAGGGTTGGGACCTGTTTTGTCTTGAATACCCAGCGTAGCCGCGCTGGCGCGCGCAACCCTGGGCTGAAGGTAGCAAACACCTTCGGCGTTTAATGCACGAGCCGTTGATTACTCAAGTATGTCATCGCCCTCCCAAAGAGAGAGGGAGTCGACTAGTTTTCCTTTGCCAGTGAAGTCTGCATGACTTTCAACGCGCTGTTCAGTTGATCGATCTGTACGTCGCGAGCGCGCTGTTTTCGCACCAACTCTTCCAGCATCAGCTCGCTTTTCAGGTTCACCTTGAAATCCTGTTCGGCGGCCAGCCGGTCTTTTTCAGCCGCGCGGTTCTGCGACATCATGATGATGGGCGCCTGCAAGGCCGCGGTCATCGACAGCATCAGGTTCAACAAAATGTAGGGATAAGGATCCCACTGCGCACCGTTCTCGCCGCGGCCATAATGGACCAACACAAAGGTATTAATCCCCATCCAGGCGACCAGAAAACTCACGTAAATTATGATGAACGTCCACGAGCCACCGAAAGACGCTACTCTGTCGGCGATCCGCTGGCCCAGCGTGGCGCGCTCTGCCATTTCCACGTTGATGTTGCGCGACGTGCGTTGTGACACCAGCAGGTTAGTCTGGCGCATGCGCGCAGCGATTTCGCAGATGACGTCGATGGAAACATCGGGATGCTCCATCAAAAACTTTTGAAAGTCGTCGCTGCTCAGTCGATGCAAATGAGTGTCGACGATCGCCGTCGCGCTGCTTGAGCGCTCGCCGCGATCCAGCACCGCCAGCTCGCCGAAAAAATCACCCGCCTTGAGTTCGGCGAGGGTTACTTCCTTAACGTCCTCGTCGACCACCCAAATGCGCACGGCGCCTGTCTCGACCACGTACAGCGAATCGCCGCGATCGTGTTCGTTAAAGATCGTTTCGCCGGCTTTGAAGTCTACCTGGTCAACTTCTTCCGCCAGGTGTTCCAGTTCATGCGGTTCCAGTCTTCTAAAAATCGGTATGTGCGCCAGGCTCTGCGCTTCTTCGCTAAGTCCAGTCAAGTCAGGCATCGGATTAGTCCTCAAACTATCGATGAGATTCAGGTTATAAGACGATCGAGTATTTCTGAATTAACCGCGAAAGGATCGACTGCCGGCTGATTCTTTGTGGCCGCATCAACTTTGTCGAACAGGGCGACAATCGCCGGGCCCAAAACTGGATCGGCAGAATTTGTTTCGACGCAGTCCGGTGAATCGAAAGGTGTGATGAAAAGATAACGCGGCACGCCCCGTTCCTCAGCGTCAGCCGGCCCGAGAATTAAAAGATTGTTGTTCCAACGCGCGTATCGGTGCGCGGATCCCTGTTGCCGCTCCCAATGCAACTCGCCGCTTTGAGTGAGTGCGCTGATACGAGCAATCAACGTTTGCAGTCGCTCAGTGGTAGCTTGATCACGCTCCATTTTGTTCCTCGTACGAGCGCCGAGATTACACTAAACGTTCCCCGGTCGAAAAGAGATTCCTGAAAACTAATCAGCCCGAAAAGTTTGACTCTGGGCCACAGTTGCCATATCGTCGCGACGCTACTTGATCCATCGCTCGCACAGTGCTTCCCAACTGCTAAGAGCAACCCCTGGGACGTCGGGGAGCATTGCTAATGCCTTCCATCGAAACTGAGCGACTCCGACTGCGCATGGTCAGCCCCGACGATCTGGATGATCTCGCGCGGTTGTTCGCCGATCCCGATGTTGTCAAATACATTGGCGACGGCCAACCTGCATCTCGGGAAGACGCGGCCAAAACAATCGAAAGTATGACGGCTCACTGGCAGAAGCAGGGCTTCGGCCGTTGGATCGTCGCCGACAAAGTCAGCGGCACTTTCATCGGTTTCGGTGGCCTGCGTTCTTTGTTCGGCGCACCGGAAATCGTCTACCACCTGGCCAAACAGAACTGGGGCAAAGGGCTCGCCACCGAACTTGGGCGCGCCGCGCTCCGTTTCGGTTTCGAAGATCGCGGTTTCGATCGCATTGTGGCGATCGCCAAGCCAGCCAACAGCGCCTCCATTCACGTCATGGAAAAGCTGGGGATGGAATTCGAAAAGGAAGCTCGTTACTACGACCTGGATGTCGTGCAGTACGGCATCAGCCGCGATGCATTCCAGTGGAACGGTTCGAGCTACAGCCTGTTTACTGACGAATCGACGTAGGCCGAAACTGCATCCCGCCGTCCTACCCAGCGCCTATTTCTGCTGCTCTGCGACATTCCGCTTCGGCGCGTTGAGCTGCTTCAACAGCTCCTCCACGGCCACTTCCAATTGACGATCGCGGCCGGCCAGGTTGTCCTCCGGCAAATTATCTACGCGGATGTCAGGTTGCACGCCATAGTTTTCCATGTTGGTGTGTTTCGCGTCTGCGAGATACACGCCCACGCCCGGCGTGCGCACAGTCGAGCCGTCGATTAGCGAATAGCTACCCGTGCCAATCACCGCGCCCATTGTCGGCGTGCCAATGACTTTGCCTAAGCCGAGAGCTTTGAATCCGGCCGGGAACATCTCGGCGTTTGAAGCTGAACGCCAATTTTGCAGCACGACCTTCGGGCCAAAGTAACCCGCGAACGGACGGCCTGACGCTTCCACGCCGCGCGGCACCCACACTTGGTATTCACGCTGTACAAGGATCGCGAGCAACTCCTGTTCGATGTTACCGCCGCCGTTCCATCGCTGATCGATGATCATCGCGTCCTTGTTCCGGAATTCGCGAATCTCTTTTTCGAACTTGCGCAGCGAAGGTGGATCCATGGCGCGGATATGAATGTAACCGACCCGCCCGCCGGAAAGTTCATCGACTTTCTGGCGACGTTCTTTCACCCAGCGGTCATAACGCAGCGTCGCATAGGCTTGTGGATTGATAGTTTCAATTCGCGTCTTCCAGGCGCCGTCGGCGGCTGGTTTGTTG
>DATNEI010000045.1:0-2856 GCA_035606795.1 Pyrinomonadaceae bacterium | reverse complement strand
AAAGCTTCCTTTGAAAGTTCCCACTTTTTCTTCATCAGGACGGAGTTCCGGCCACGAAATTGGGACGCGGCAGATCTTCACCGGAACTGGGCGTTTAGAAACTCGAAAGGGTCGTAAGGACGTACTTCAAAACCAGCTAATTCGCAGCGACAGTTAGCTTAATTGGCAAGGGATGTCAACGATAAATTTTCGCTGGGGCATTTCGCCGCAGATGAACGCTGACCTGCGTTCATCTGCGTTTATCCGCGGGCCAGGAATGATTGTTTCAGTGCGTGATCCTGGTTGAATAGAGAATGCCGTACATCGCGTCTTTGTGTTGGTCGTAACCTTTACCCGTTGTCGCGAGCATCAGGTTGATCATCTGGACCTGACCTAAATACTTCCGGTACGCCATCCATTGCAGACGCCGGAAATCGTCAGGCTTCTCGGGATTCGCTTCGCGAAACTGCACGCCCGTCAGCCCGTCGATTTCAACCCATTTCAACTCGTCGACTTCGCCGTTCTTCGCGCGCGTCTTCGCGCCGTCGTAAAACGCCTGAATGCTCGCATCCGTCGGGAAGCTCTCATCCATCGGCGAGATGCTCACATTCAACGTCGCGGCATCACTGCCACCGGGCGAGCGCCAGACGAACGACTTCGACTCACTCTCCACTTCGGTCCAGTTGGACGGAACAGTGAACGACATTCCCTGACGATCCCACTTGATCTGTTGACCGCCGGCGAGCGCCGCGGTCTGCTGGGCAGTCGCTTGGCCGTGTTCAGCCGATTTCGAGCTTGCACCGCCGCCTGACGCAGTTGGACCAGAGTTTGAATTCGACGATTTATGAAGTTTTTCGGAAAGGTTGCAAAGGGAAAGGGCAAAGCCCAGAAAGAGCAGGACCATTAGATTTTTCATGCCGGTGTTTTAGCAGATCTTGTCAATCCTGTGAACATCTTGAAATCCTGTCCAAACGTCTTACAGTTAACAAGATCTCACAGGATTCCAAGACTCGTGTTATCCTATGACCCTTCCCTTCTTAAACACCCCCTGTAAATAACGTCGCGCGTGAGCGCGAATTGTTCGGAGAATGCCATATGAAAAACACCGACGTCAGACCGCCGGTCTTAATCCTAGTGTTAGCTATTTCAGTATTCGTTATTGCAGCGAGTGGGTGTGCGCGTGGTCCAGCGGCGAATGCCAACGTTAACACCAACATCAACACGAACATCAACGCCAACGTCGTTGCCAACTCGAACATCAACGCCAACACGGCGCCATCAACTATCGCCGCCCGCGAACCAGACAGCTACAGGGCCACAATCGTCTTCACCGCCGAAACTGAAGGCGGAGACAAAGCGATCGGTATTCCGACTCTTTCCGCGGACGTCGCGAAAAACGGAGCGGACCGGCGTCTCTCCTTCAAACTGCCGGACGGTTCAGACCTGGTTTATCTCGAACACAACGGCGTGCAATACGGCATCGCGCCAGCGCGCAAGCAATATGCGGAGTTGACGCCGGAAGCCACCGGCTTTCAAATCCAGAAGCTGATGACGCCGGGTCAACTGGTGGCGTACCTCGATCGCCTGCAAGGCATCCAACTCGCCGGCGAAGAACAGCTGAACGGCCGCACAGCGCTCAAGTACAGCTACGCGAAAACCGCTGAAACAAAAACATCGGCCGGCGAAGTCCACACGGAGTCGTTCATTTATGTAGACAAAGACACCGGACTGCCGCTGCGCGCGGAACTTTTCAGCGAAGCGAGTGGTAATGTACAGGGAGTCAAAGGCGCGAAGGTCGTCGCCGAGATGCGCGACATCCAAACGAACCCCGATCCGAGTCTTTTCGAAATACCAGCGGGCATGAACAAGGTTCCGGAGGCGCAAGTGCGAGCACAGGTAGACGCAGTGACAAACACGGTAGCAGCAGTGCTGAGAACGCTTTTGCAGAACATGAACTCAGCGCCGCCGCCGTCACCGACGGCGTCGCCGACCGCTTCGCCTGTAACGAGTCCAAGCCCAAGATAGTAATGGTGAAAAAATGAGATACATCCTCATTCTCTTGTTAGGAATTCTGCTCGGCGGCGGTGCTGCGGTTTACTTCCTCGGCACGCCGCCGGCGAAGTCCGCCCCGGGCCAGGCGATCAAGCCGCCTGACCAGAATGGAAACCAGCCGGGCGCTGTGGTCATCTCGCTCGAGCAGAGTTTTATCGACGCGGTGCTGGCGACGACGTTCAACGGCCTCGGCACGCCGACTTTCCACCTCGGAGAGGCGCAGAATCGTGAACAACGGATCGAGCAAGCGCTGTTTCAGGGTGGCTGCACAAACACGATCACGCTTCTGGCCGAAGGCAGTGGTGTGAAGACGGGCGTGCAGTTTCGCAACGGCAGCGTGTACGCGCCGATGGCGTTCACGGGCAGCTACAACCTCGCGGGCACTTGTATGCAGTTCAAGGGTTGGGCCCAGAACAAAATCAGGTTCTCGTTCGATGAGGCAAAGCAGACGGTTTACGGATATGTCGACGTCGAGGGCGTGAACCTCGAGGGCGTGAATCCGATTGCGAACAACTTCGTCACCGTGTTTGTGCAGGGCGCCATTAATCAGAAGGTAAATCCGCTCGTGCTCGTGAGCGAGCCGCAGTTGTCGTTACAGATTCCGGTCAAGGCGAGCAACGGCGAAGTGAAGGCACGCGCGAAAGACGTGCGCGCTGAGATGCTCGACGGTTCGTTGAAGCTGTATTTGACTTATGAGTTTACTGGTGTGAAAGACGGAGGAACTTAGGCCACAGATTTACACGGGTTTTTATTGAATATTGGTGCCGTGTTCATCCGTGAAATCCGTGGCTGGTTTACTTGCCAAAAGTCTCTGCCTTTCGAAGT
>DATNEI010000040.1:0-10710 GCA_035606795.1 Pyrinomonadaceae bacterium | reverse complement strand
TTATCGATCTCGATTGCGATATCGGCTACCTGCATCGCGGCATGGAGAAGATCGCCGAGAACCGCATGTATACGATGATCGCGCCATACTGGGATCGTTTGGATTACATCGCCGCGGTTTCGAACGGTCTCGTTTGGGTCGAGACCGTCGAGCAGATGATGGGCCTCGACGTGCCGCCGCGCGCGCACTATATCCGCACGGTTCTGACGGAGCTGAACCGGATCGCTTCGCATCTGCTGTGGCTGGGCACGCACGCACTCGACATTGGCGCCATCACGATCCTGCTGTGGGCGTTTCGTGAGCGTGAAGAGATTCTCAAGATCTTTGAGCGCCAGTTCGGAGCGCGTCTCACGTGTCATGCCTGGCGCGTGGGGGGGATGCCGAATGATGCGTACGACGGTTTCGCCGAAGACGTGCGCACATTCGTCAAAAACTTTCCCAAGCGGATCGATGAATACGAGACCGTGCTTTCCGAGAATCGTATTTGGTTAAGCCGCACGGTGGGTATCGGCGTCATCTCGGGTGAAGATGCGATCGCCATCGGTTTGTCGGGCCCGGCGCTGCGGGGATCGGGAGTCGCCTGGGACATTCGCAAGTCGCGACCTTACGCAGCCTACGCGGACATGGACTTTGAAGTACCGCTCGGCGAAAACGGTGATACGTATGATCGCTACCTGGTGCGCATGGAAGAGATGCGCCAGTCGCGCCGTATCGTTCAACAGGCTCTCGATAAGATGCCGGATGGACCGGTGAACGCGAAAGTGCCTAAGCTGATTAAGCCGCCCATAGGCGATTATTATCACTCGATCGAAGGGCCGAAAGGCGAGATTGGTTGTTATCTGGTTTCGGATGGAAGCCAGCAGCCATGGCGCGTGCGCGTGCGACCGCCGTGCTTCATGAACCTCCAGTCGCTGAAGAAGCTCTGCATCGGACATCTGGTCGCAGACGTGGTCGCCATCATCGGGACGTTGGATATTGTGCTGGGTGAGATTGATCGATAGCCCGCGAAGCGGGCGTTAGCGTAAAGCCTGGCGTGGAGCGAAGCGGAACCCCAGGATCGTTAGTGGAGCGAGGACAAGCCCGCGCAGCGGGCGACAGCATTTCGGTGATTGGTGATTTCATAAGGCGATCGCACGGTTCGCGCGCTCGGAATATTTTTCCATTCGTTTCCTGGGGTTTCGCTTTGCTTCACCCCAGGCTTTATGCTTCCACCCGCTCCGCGGGTTAACCAGGACTTGGCATGTTTATTTTCATAGCCGCACCAACCTTCATCGACAGCCTGCTGCTGAAATTCTTCAGCGAGCAGACGGTGAACTACGTGATCTGGCCGTTCATTCAAATCGGCCTGGTGGTGGTCATCACCACGGGCTGGGTGGCATACGCAACTTATTTGGAACGAAAGATCTCGGCGTTCATGCAGGCGCGGCTGGGGCCGATGCGTGTCGGGCCGTGGGGATTGCTGCAACCGATTGCCGACGGTTTAAAGTTACTGACGAAAGAAGATTTCGTACCCGGTAACGCCGACCGCTGGATATTTTTCGTGGCGCCTTACATCGCGGTGGTCGCCGCCTTCATCGTGCTGGCTGTCGTTCCATTTGGGCCTGACTGGGCCGTCATCACCGACGTGAACATCGGCGTGCTGTTTGTGCTGGCAGTGTCGAGCGTCGGCGTGCTGGCTTTGATTCTCGCCGGATGGTCGTCGAATTCGAAGTACGCTCTGCTCGGCGCGTTGCGCTCGAGCGCGCAGATGGTTTCGTACGAAGTCTCGATGGGGTTGGCAATCATCGGCGCATTGATGTTCGCGCGCACACTTTCTTTGTCAGGCGTGGTGACTGGGCAACAGTTGGACTCGGTTTGGTTTGTGCTGTATCAGCCAGTCGGTTTTGTAATCTTTTTGATCAGCGGCATCGCGGAAAACAATCGCGCGCCATTTGATTTGCCGGAAGCTGAATCAGAACTGGTGGCCGGTTTCCACACCGAATACTCAGGATTTCGCTGGTCGTTATTCTTCATGGCCGAGTACACGGCGATGGTTGTAGTCACCGCGGTGGCGACGACGTTGTATCTGGGCGGCTGGTACTTTCCATTCGTCTTCCGCCTGACCGAAGCCAAGGGTTATCACAACGCTTATGTCATCGTTAGCTTGATCGTGTTTCTCGCGAAAGCCGGCCTGCTTCTTTATCTGTACTTCTGGCTGCGCTGGACGCTGCCGCGCTTCCGTTATGATCAGTTGATGGATTTAGGTTGGAAGTGGATGCTGCCGGCCGCGCTGATTAATATTGTCGGCACCGCGATTGGCATTGGGGTCATCCAGGGCCTCAACGGTTATCGCGGCATGCAAACAATTGATCTGGTGCAAGTGAGTAGTGGGCTGGGTCTGACTGCGAGCGGTAAAGCTATTGCGATCGGAATCGGAATCGTAAACTTGTTGTTGACGGCGGGCATCCTGTCTTTGATCAATCGGCGCTCGCGCGATTTCAATTTGAAGAAGCAGCGGCGCCAGATTCGTCTGGTCGATTTGCCGAAAGGAAAACCGGCGGTGGTACCGGCAGTATCCCAGTCGCAGACGTAAGTTTCACCACAGCGGACACAGAGGAAACCGAACAAATAGGCAATCAAAAATCGGAAATCAAAAATGTTCTTATGCCATTGGTACCTGTTCCCAAAGCAACACTCACGCAGAAGCTGAAGCGCTTCTTCATGGTCGATCTCTTGCAAGGATTGGCGGTCACGCTTGGCTTCAACATTGGCGCGCTCACGGATCGCGATGCGGTGGCCGGGAAGGGAATCTACACCGAGCAGTATCCGAAAGTTCGTCCCGACGTCGCGCCGCGTTTCCATGGCGCTCCACGTCTGAACATGGATCCTGAGACGCACGATACGCTTTGCATCGCGTGCAACCTGTGCGCGCTGGCATGCCCGGAAGACTGCATCGACGTGATTCCCATGGACGTGGAAGTCGTCGTGGCCGGGAAGCCGCGTCGCAAGAAGGTTCTGGACGAGTTCATTTTCGATACGTCGCGTTGCATGTTTTGCGCATTGTGCCAGGAAGCGTGTCCAACCTATTGCCTGGAGCTGACCCAGGACTTTGAACTGGCGACTTACTCGCGCGCGGGATTTGTCTGGAATCGAGAGATGCTCGAACAAGGGCGCGAGACCGTGAAGTATAAGAGTTAAGTAATTGCCGATTGCCGATTTCCAATTGGCGTGTAGTCAAGGAACTTCCACTAACTATGACTGCAGAGGAGTTGAAGAAGCGCACGAAGCAGTTTGGCTTGCGAGTGTTGAAGCTGGTGGCAGCTTTGCCCAACACCATCGCGGGCAGAGCGATTGGCGGTCAGCTTGTAAGGTCAGGGACATCGGTCGGCGCAAACTATCGGGCGGCTTGTCGCGGGAGATCTAAGGCCGAGTTTGTTGCCAAGCTGGGAATAGCTGAAGAAGAAGCGGACGAAAGCGGTTACTGGATGGAAATGATAATTGAAGGCGAACTGTTGAAACCGAAGCTTGTGCAATCTCTGCTCACGGAAGCTAACGACTTGACGAAGATCTTCGCGCGATCTCGGATTTCTGCTTCACGAGCTCTGAAAAATTCGAAGAGTTCAACTACAAATCGGCAATCGGCAATTGGCAATCGGCAATGATCTTATCAGGTTGGGAGAGCGTCTTCTTCTGGGTCTTCTCGATCGCCGCGATTCTGGCGGGGCTTTTGACCGTCATGGCGCGCAACGCGGTGCACTCCGCGCTATTCCTGATCTCTTCGCTGGTTTCCATCGCGGCGCTTTTCATTTTGCTGGGCGCAGAGTTCATCGCCGGTGTGCAGATTCTGGTTTACGTCGGCGGCGTGATGGTCTTGTTCTTGTTCGTCATCATGCTGGTCAATGTCGCTGCTGAAGAACGCGGGACCGCCGCGATCTTCAATCGACCACCCCAGGTTGCCGCCGCCTTAGTGTTCTCGTTGCTGTTGGTGCTGGGACTGCTGTTCGCAATCAATCGCGGCTACCAGGGTTTACAAAAAAGGGACTCGGCCAAAATTGAAAAGGCGGCAGAATTCCGAGATGCCCGGCAATCTGACCTGCCGGCGAGTGCCACCGGCGTCAGCCGTTTGACGAAAGAGACTGAGCGTGTCGGCACGAGTCTCTATACTTACGCCGCGCTGCCGTTTGAAATCGCCAGCATTCTTTTGCTGGTCGCCATCATCGGTTCAGTGATGTTAGCGCGCACCTTGAAGCAGGAAGTCGCCGCGGACGACGTCGATCCTGAAGTGGCGCAAGTGGCCGCGGAGTTGGCGAACATTGAGAGCAGGCCGCGCAGTTAGTGACGAACAAAGTTTTGAGTGCCGTTAGGCACGAGATATTTGTAGAACACGCTACGGCTTTTGATTCCACAGCCCATTTATGGGCGACAGATATTTCGCTCCTAAAGGAGCTGAGAAAGGCAATTTTTCAAATCTCATTTCTATAAATATTTCGCCGCTACGCGGCTGAAGGCATGAGTCACCTTTTGTCATCATTAGGATTTCTTTTTCAGGGAACGGGCGGCGCTGCGTCCACCGCGTTGGAAAGCATCAAGCATCCCGATCTTTCGAAGTTTCTCGTCATTGGCGCGATTCTTTTCATCATCGGCATTGCCGGCGTGCTGACGCGGCGCAACATCATTGTCATCTTCATGTCGATTGAGTTGATCTTGAACGCAGCGAACCTGAACTTCATCGCCTTCTCGCGCTACGTGCAGGACACTGGCGGCGCGAATCCGCTCGCGGGCCAGGTGTTCACCGTTTTCATAATCGTGGTCGCCGCAGCTGAAGCGGCCATCGGACTCGGCATCGTCATCGCGCTGTATCGCAATCGCGAAACGATTTGGGTAGATGAGATTGATTTAATGAAGTGGTAACAAGTTTCGAGTTTCGGGTTTCGAGTTTGTTCTCGAACCAGACTCGCGTGCGCCGAAGGTGCGAACTCGAAACTTGAAACTCGAAACTCGAAACTGATGTATCGATACATCTGGCTAGTTCCCCTGCTACCTCTTGTGGGCGCCGCGATCAACGGCATCTTCGGCCGCTGGTTTCGCTTCCCGGAGAAGCTGGTGGGCGGGATCGCGGTGGGGACGGTCGCGCTCGCATTTCTCATCAGTCTCACCGCCGTCTATTCGTACGGCTTTGGCGACAACCAGCAGTGGCCTCGTCCCTACGTGACCACTCAAGCTGCCTTCACCTGGATTCCCGGCGGCGCGATGGCGCAGACGCTCGGATATAGTCAGCCGGGAACAGCCGCGGGATCGCTTCTGAACATCGAGTGGAGTTATCAACTCGATCCGCTCTCCGCCATCTTCATGCTGGTAGTGACCGGCGTCGGCTTGTGCATCTTTGTCTTCGCCACCGGCTACATGCACGGCGAGACGGGTTTCTACCGGTTCTTCGCGTACATGGGCTTGTTCATGTTTTCGATGCTTGTGCTCGTCATGGGATCGAATTTCGTGATGATGTTCGTCGGGTGGGAAGGCGTCGGTCTCTGCTCGTATCTGCTGATCGGTTACTACTTCAACCGAGATGAGGCTGCGAACGCGTCGCGTAAGGCGTTTATCACAAATCGCATCGGGGACTTTGGCTTCATCCTGGCGATTTTTGGAGTCATCGCGACGTTTGGCACTGCCCAATACACTGAGGTCATTTCCAGAGCAGGCGGTTATCCGGTTGAGAGCCTGGGCACCTGGGGCTTGATGTCCTGGATTGCCTTAGGCCTGATGATCGGCGCCTGCGGAAAGTCTGCGCAATTTCCTCTGCACGTTTGGCTTCCCGATGCGATGGCTGGGCCGACGCCGGTATCGGCATTAATTCACGCCGCGACGATGGTGACAGCAGGTCTTTATATGCTGACGCGCACGAATGTGATTTTTCAACATTCGCAGACGATGATGCTGGTGGTCGCTTTGGTCGGAGCCTTCACTGCGATCTTTGCCGCCACGATTGGCATCACGCAAAACGACATCAAGAAAGTTCTGGCGTACTCAACTGTTTCGCAGCTCGGCTTTATGTTCCTCGCGTGCGGCGTCGGCGCTTTCGTCATCGGCATCTTTCACGTGATGACGCACGCGTTCTTCAAAGCGCTCATGTTTCTTGGCGCCGGTTCAGTCATTCACGGCATGCATCACGAGCAGGACATGCGCAAGATGGGCAACCTGCGCAAGTACATGCCGATCACTTACCTGACGTTCCTCGCGGGCTGGTTGGCGATCTGCGGCATCATTCCATTCAGCGGCTTCTGGTCGAAAGACGAAATTCTTTGGAACGCTGCTTCGACGACTCACATTCCACTTGGCTGGTTGGTTTGGTTAGTCGGCACAATTGCGGCGACCTGCACGGCGTTTTACATGACGCGTCTGATGGCGATGACGTTCTGGGGCAAAGAAAAATTTGGCAAGGCGCACAAACATGCCGCCGGTCATGAAGTTCACGAGGATCACGATACGCACGGGAAGCACGCCCACACTCCGCATGAGTCGCCGAAGTCTATGTGGATTCCCTTAGTGGTGCTCGCGATTCTGGCTACCGTTGGCGGTTTTGTCGGAGTCAGCACCGCCTTCACCGGCGGCAAGTACGTCGGCGGAAAGATGAATATCGTCACCTGGCTGAGCCCCGTGATCTGGAGACCTCATGCTGAAGTTCGCTTTGGCGTGCTTGAGGGAACACAGTCGCCGCCGACGAGCGAAACTGAGCCGGCTGCCGAACAAGCGGAGAACCACGATACCGGTTTTAATCTGGCGCACACAGTTGAATCAAGAGTGGGAAGCGAGACAGCGACTGAATGGGTGTTCATCATCATTTCGCTGATCGTCGCGGGCATAGGGATTGGGCTCGGGCTCCTGTTTTACCTGAAGAGTCCAAATCTCGCGGATGTTTGGGCGACGCGCCTGCGGCCGCTGTATCTCGCCAGCTACAACAAGTATTGGATTGACGAGTTCTTTGGACTCACTGTTACCCGACGCACGATGGATTTGGCGCGCGGCGTCTTTACTTTCGATTCTGAAGTAGTCGATGGCGCGGTCAACGGGACTGCCTGGACCACGCGTCTGTCCAGTCAGATTACCGGTCTCACTGATAAGTATTTCGTCGATGGATTAGTGAATACGATTGCGAATTTCGTCGTGCGGCTGATGTCGCCGATTGTGCGCGCCGCGCAAACCGGATTCACGCAAAACTATGCGCTGATGATGGTGATTGGATTGCTGGTCGCGGTCGCGTTCTATTTGATTAAGGCTTTTTAGTAGTGGCACAGACTTCAGTCTGTGACTGCGTTGAGAAATAGCAGAACGAACCACAGACTGAAGTCTGTGCCACTTTCACGAGGACTGACGTGATTACACACAACATTCTCTCAATCATTGTTTGGCTGCCGGCGCTCGGCGGGCTTTTGATTCTCGGCCTGTTCAAAAAAGAGCAGAACGACATCATCAAAAAGTTCGCCACCGGCTGGCTCATACTGGATTTCATCGCGTCATTGTGGCTGTTCAAATACGACCGCGTCCTCAGCGGATTTCAGTTCCTCGAAGACCGCACCTGGATCCCGATTATCGGCGCGCGCTATCAGATGGGCGTTGATGGCGTGTCGGTTCTGTTGATTGTATTGACGACTTTCCTGGGCGTGCTCGCCGCCCTGTCCTCGTGGAATTACATCGCCAAGCGCGAAAAGGAATATTACATCCTGCTGCTCTTGTTGCAGACGTTCATCCTCGGCGTGTTCACCTCGATGGACATGTTTCTCTTCTATCTGTTCTTCGAAGTCGGTCTGGTGCCGATGTACTTCCTGATCGGCATTTGGGGCGGCGAGAATCGTCTCTACGCAGCCATCAAGTTTTTTCTATACACGCTGGTCGGATCCGTCGTGATGCTGCTCGGAGTCTTGAAGATGTATTTCCTGACGCAGGATGCAGCTCTCGCCGGACAACTTCTCCCAAAGCTTCCGGCGACTTTGGATTTGCTCGCGGGAAACAAAGACGCAGCGGCATTAGTTTCCAACACGATCCAAACTGCGACCCAGAACGGCACTGGCACTTTCAATATTCTGTACATGCAGGCGATCGGGTCGGTGATGGGTCTCGACAAAGTGCAGGTGCTGCTGTTCTTTGCCTTTGCGCTGGGCTTCGCGATCAAGGTTCCGATGTGGCCGTTTCACACCTGGCTGCCGGACGCCCACGTGGAAGCGCCCACTGCCGGTTCAGTAATCCTCGCCGGGGTGCTGCTGAAACTCGGCACGTACGGTTTCTATCGGTTCAATTTGCCGATGTTTCCCAAGGCTTCGATGGACGAAGCGTTCTTCGGACGATTCGGTGTGCGCAGCGTAATGGTCTTTCTCGCCATCGTTTCCATCATCTATGGCGCGCTGGCCGCGATGTATTTCGTGGTGAAGAAGGACGGCGACGTAAAGAAGTTGGTGGCGTACTCGTCTGTTTCATCGATGGGGATCGTGATGCTCGGACTGTTCGCGCTGAATCCGAACGGCATCAACGGCGGCGTCATGCAGATGATCAATCACGGTATTTACTCGGGCGCGCTGTTTCTCCTGGTCGGCATCATTTACGAGCGCCGTCACACACGGAATGTGGCCGAGTTCGGCGGACTCTCGCACGTCATGCCCGGATACTCGGCAGTATTTCTCGCGATGGCCATGACGGCGATTGGCTTGCCGCTGCTGGCTGTTTTCATTTCTGAATTCCTGGCGATGCGAGGCGCGTTCGAAGCAAATCCATGGTGGGCCGGCTGGGCGGGACTCGGAATAATTTTGAACGCCGGCTACATGCTTTGGCTTTATCAGCGCATGTTCTTTGGTGAGATTACGAACGAGAAGAACAAGCTGTTGCCTGACCTGAGTATTCGCGAATGGGCCTACATGCTGCCGCTGGTCGTTATGTCTCTGTGGATTGGCATGTATCCCGCGCCGTTTATTCGTTATATCGAAAAGCCTGTGAATTCAGTCGTCAAGCAGATCAAGCCCGATTACCCGATTCCGGGAGAAGCGGCGGCACCTGCGGTGACCACGGGGGTGACGACACGGCCCGGCGCGACCATACAGGTAAGGCCGCAGCAATAGCGATGTCGTCCGCGCAGCGGACGAACGACAATAGCCCACCGATTCATCGGTGGGATTTGGTGAAGAACGAATGTAACAGTCCGTGAAACGGACGGCAGAGGTTAATGAGTACGCGCCAGCAGAACAGATATCTGTCGCCCGCTCCGCGGGCTCGAAAGTTTCTGCGGGACGCTTGTCCCAGCACTGAAGTGCTGGGCTAATTTCAATCGTCCGCTTCGCGGACGAGCCGACGAAATGCTCTTACTCTTTCAAACATCTTTATTCAACGCGTACGATCTGCAGCTGATCGCGCCGGAGTTGATCCTCACGGTCGCCGCCTGCGTGGCGCTGGTGATGGAAGTCATCCTGCCCTACAGACTCGGCAAGTGGACAGCGTACTTCTCGCTGGGCGGTATCGGGCTCGCGCTGGTTTCACTCGGCGCGCAGTTCATCAACATGGGCGGCACGTTCCGCTTCAGCTCGCTGCCGACCCTGTCGCCCACGGACGGTTTCTACGGCATGGTGCACATCGATGGATTTGCGCTCATCTTTCGCGCGCTCTTCCTCCTGGCCGCGGCGTTGGCGATTGCGATTTCCATTCGCTACCTCGATATCGAACGCGAACAGCACGGCGAATACTACGCGCTGGTTTTGTTTGCCACCGTGGGCATGATGTTCCTCGGGAGCGGTTACGATCTGATTTCGCTGTATATCGCGCTGGAGTTGATGGCGCTGACGTTCTACGTGCTGGTCGCGTTCACGAAGCGTGAACGGCGATCGAACGAAGCGGGGATGAAATACTTCCTGCTGGGCGCGTTTTCTTCCGGGATTCTGTTGTACGGCATGTCTCTGCTCTATGGCATCGCCGGCTCAACAAACCTGGGCGACATCGGCAAAAGTCTGGCGGCCAGTCCCACCGAACTTCGACCCATGTTGCTGCTGGGCATGATTGCCCTCGCCGCCGGCCTCTTCTTCAAAGTCTCCGCCGTGCCGTTTCACATGTGGGCGCCGGACGCTTACGAAGGCGCGCCGACTTCGGTCACCGCATTTCTTTCAACCGGATCGAAAGCCGCCAGCTTCGCTCTCTACGCACGCATCTTTTTTGTCGCGCTCGCGCCGATGCAGATCGATTGGGCGCCTCTGCTGGGGATCGTAGCGGCTTTGACGATCGTGGTAGGTAATTGGGCGGCGATTACGCAGGAGAATTCAAAACGGCTGCTGGCTTACTCATCGATTTCCAACGCAGGTTACTTGCTGCTGGCAATCATCGCGAACAACACCTACGGCAACGTCGGCTTGTTCATCTACCTGCTGGTGTACACGCTGATGAACATGGGCGCATTCGGCATCATCATTAGCCTGCGCCGTCGCGGAATTATCGGCGACAACGTAGACGACATGACGGGTCTGGCGCAGAAAGCACCCGGAATGGCGGCGATGATGGCGATCTTCATGCTGTCACTCGGCGGCTTGCCCGGCACCGGCGGATTCATCGGCAAGTATTTTCTGTTGTGGGGACTCCTGAATCGCGGCGAGGTTGAACATAAGTCCTGGTACTACTGGCTGGCGGGTTGGGCGGTCATCAATATCGTCGTCTCGTTCTATTACTACATTCGATTCATCCGCGTGATGTACCTCGGGGATCGCA
>DATNEI010000037.1:0-17070 GCA_035606795.1 Pyrinomonadaceae bacterium | reverse complement strand
TCAGCGACTGCAAAGTCTTGACGCGCGTGCCGAAAGTCATCACGCCAAAAACCGCAGGGTGATCCACGAGCCGGCGCGAAAATTCCCGCATTGCGTTCACGAGCCGCTGTAGTTCTTCAGCAGTCATGCTGCCTGAGATATCCAGCGCAAAAACGATGGCCAGTGGACGCGGCTCGCCGGAGATTCTCTCCATGTTGAATGAAGCTATCGGTCGCGCAACGCCGTCTTCAAAAAGTTTGAAGTCGTCCTTGGTCAGGTTGCGGACCAGGCGGCCTTTGGTATCAGTGGCAATAACGTCCAGCGGCACCAGATCGGTATCGATTTTCAGGATGTCCTGCGGTTCGTTCTCTGCGGGCAGCGCGCGGCGCGGACGCTCTTGTTGCGACGCGTCCTGCGCCCACGCGCGCGCCGGCGCCCACAACAACCACAGCGAAGCAATGATCAGAATGAACCGCAAAGAATTAAAAGCACTGCGGAAAAGCATCGGCGTTTGGTGATTATACGCTCCGGGCTGGTTGCCGCCTAAGTTTGTTCGGGCAACTATTGTTTACGCGCGCGGCTTCTTAAAGTTCGCGGTCCGTGTAAATTGTGATAAGTTCAAGGCACCGTCAAAGGCTATGAAATTGCTGAAAGTTTTCGCACTCTTGGCTGCGCTAGCGGCCTTTTCAATTGTCGCTGTAGCGCAGAATAAGAACACCGGCACGATCAAAGGAAAGGTGAAGGTTGAGAAGGGTTCGGCGGCGGGCGTCGCCGTAATCCTGCAACAGAACCATCGCGAGGTGCGCCGCGTGGAAACTGATCGCAAAGGCGAGTTCATGATGGCGCGGGTGCCCGCGGGAACGTACGGGCTGACGTTTCGCAAAGCTGGTTTGGCCGTCGAATCGATCGATCCGCTCGAGGTGATAGCAGGCAAGACCCGTTCGCTAAAAGATCTTGTGCTGCCGATTGACGAAGGCTCAATTGCTTTCATTCGCGGCAGCGTCTTCAACGAGGGCGGCCGCAGTGTGCCGGGCGTTCGGGTTGAGCTGGCGAAAGTCAATTCGGAAAGCGCAGCGGAGAAAATCGATGCGCGCATCACCGGCGAGACCGGCGAGTTCGTCTTTCGCGTGCCGCCCGACATCGCCAAGTATCGGGTCACGTTGAAAGCCGACGGCATCGAGCCCGTGTCGAAAGACGTTGACGTCGATTCGGCGTTGGTTTATCGCATCGCGCTAACGTACAAGCCGAAACCGTAAGAAAGTTTCGAGTTTCGAGTTTCAAGTTTCAAGTTTGTCGCCTGGCTAACTTGAAACTCGAAACCTTAAACTTGAAACTTAAAAATGTCTGAGCGCGAAGAATTCCTGACTGCGAAGCAACTCGCCGAAATTCTTCAGGTGAGCGAGACCACCGTGCGCCGCATGGCCCAGAAGCGGCGCATCCCTTCCGTGCGACTGACTCCGCGCATCATCCGTTTCCATCTCGACGCCGTGCGCGAGGCGCTCGACGTTCCGCGCGTATCGCGTCCGCACGACGTCAAGACGGATGACGCTCAATTGTCGTTTGAAGATTTGCTGTCGAATTGACGTGGCTGTGGCACTAATTTCGCCGGCCCAGAGGGATCTCAGTCCACTTCCCGTTTTGATTCACATATGCAGTCGGTCGCTTGATCGGAAAGCGACGAGCGAAGGTTGGATTTGCTTGCAGGAAGCGATTGACCGTCGCGTTGTCGCCGGTGGCGACGCGCCATTGTCCATCTTCCCGAATCAGGTATTGCTGCACGACGAGCTTTCCGTCTGCCTCGAATGGCTTGCTGATATGCGCGAACATGGTGGTGTCCGCCACTGCGAGATTCCCGGAAACGCGGACGGCGCCAATCTCAATCCGCTGAAGTTGGTACATATTACTGGTGCGCTCAAGGCCGTTGACGAAGCGATCTTTGGCAATCCGATTTCGCGACGATGAGGGCAAGCCATCGTAAAGCGAGCCGTACTGGCCGGACTTCAGTTGATCGAACACGCGCTGAATCGTGCCGCGCACGTCGCTCTCGTCTGAGGGCGTGGCATTTGCCCGCACCGCTGCGAAGCCCAGAGCGATGGCGCCCGCAATAAAAGCGATTAGTGCGTTTCCTCTAGTTTTCATCAATGTCGTCATCTGTTCTAATTGGCGCGTCCGCGGCTATCTTAGCTCTCAGTTGGGCGCGATAACTGAGAAACCACGCCACAACTCCTAACGTTCCCAGAACGAATGCGGCTGAAAGATTGTTCCGCCAGAGCAGCACCAAAGCTGCCAGCAAAAATACGCCGCTGGCGATGATGAAGAAGCGCTCGGTCATTTCACTGTGATTTGCAGGCCGGTGCTGAGCATTGCCGGCGGAAAACATTTCTCTTTGTCGCAGGCTTGAACGCGGACAGTCAGTGGCAGCGAAATCTGACCCGCAGCTTTCGCGTCGGCCTTCAACGGCAACTGCACTTCAACTTCACCTTCATATACGGCCAGCGGTTCATCTGCGAACTCGAACTTCTGCGTCTTGGATGGGGGGTATTTTGCCCTTTTCGTGCTGATGCCGGCCACTTTTCCTGGTGTAACTTCCGTCGCAATCAAGTACGGATACGTCGCGGGGTTTGCGTTCACATGATAGCCGGACATGATTAGAAGCTTGATCGAGGCTTCAGTCGATCCATTCGAAGCGATCTCGACGGGCGCGGCGTTCGCTTTCACCACCTGATCGGATGATGAAACCTCGGGGGGAGTTGATGAAGTTGGCGGCAAGCCTCCAGTGCCGGAACTAATGCCACCGCCGTTGTTGCGATTGCAAGCGGCAAAGAGGCTAGCCGTCAGCAGAACGATCAACGTGAGACAAAAATGGCGACGGATTGAATTGCTCAACGAGCCGGCGTAGCCGGGGGTAGAATTTAGCCCAGGGCAAGCGAAGCGGAACGAAGGGGAGCGAAGCGCCGCCATGGGTATTCGGTTCGAAAGACCCTTCGAGCCCGCTTTAGCGGGCGAATGACATTTCCGTCGCCCGCTAAAGCGGGCTTGATCTTTGTGGGGCTTGTGACCCAGGGTTGCGCTCGCTTCACCCTGGGCTAAATTCTGCCGCCGCTGCGCGGCTCGTCGAATGATGCGTTTAGGCATGAGTTACTATTCAGGTTCTTCTTCCTGCTCATCTTTCCCGTCCGGCTTCTTAATTCCGAACTTCTCCAGCCGATATTGCAGCGTCCTAAACGTCAGGCCGAGAAGTTTTGCCGACTTAGTGATGTTGTAATCGGTTTGGTCCATCGCCTGGAGAATCAGGTTCTTCTCGACATCCTCAAAATTGATGCCTTCGGGCGGCAGTTTGAACCCGCCAGTTGTCGCCGCTTCAGATTCCTGACGAAGTTCCGTCGGCAAATCTTCCGGAGTGATCATGTCGCCTTCGCACAAAAGAATCGCGCGTTCGATGGCTGACTCGAGCTGCCGCACGTTGCCGGGCCAGCCGTAATCGTAAAGCATTCGCTTTGCTTCAGTCGTCAGTCCGCGCACCAGCCGCGAAGTGTTCTTCGTATGTTTCTTCAGGAAATAGTCGATCAGCACCGGAATGTCTTCGCGGCGCTCGCGCAACGGCGGTACGTCAATCGACAAAACGTTGATGCGATAATAAAGGTCGTCGCGGAAACGTCCATCAGCCACCATCGCGCGCAGGTCGCGATTGGTCGCTGCCACCACGCGCACGTCAATCGGAAGTTCATAGGTCGCGCCCACCCGACGAATGCGACGCTCCTGCAAAGCGCGCAGCAGCTTGGCCTGCATGCTCACATCGAGTTCGGCAATTTCATCGAGAAAAAGAGTGCCTCGATCCGCAACTTCGAAGAGGCCCTTCTTATCGGCGTGCGCGCCGGTGAACGATCCTTTCTCGTGGCCGAACAGTTCTGATTCCAGCAGGTTCTCGTTGATCGCGGCGCAGTTGACGGCCTGAAACATGTCGGAAGCGCGCGGCGATTGATTGTGAATGGCGCGCGCGATCAATTCTTTGCCGGTTCCCGATTCGCCGCGAATCAAAACGGTCGAACTCGAGCGCGCAACTTTCAGAATCATCTTCTTGACTGCTTCCATCTTGGGCGAAGCAGAAAGAATCTCGACGTCGATCTGGTCCAGCGTGCCCAGAGCGCGCTTGATCGTCCCCAGCAGAACGTCACGGTCGAACGGCTTTTGCAAATAATCGAACGCGCCGCGACGCAAAGCTTCTTTCGCCGAGTCAATCGTTCCGTGCGCCGTCAGCAGAATGACGACGATGGACTTATCCATAGTCAGCAGATGCTGAAGCAACTCAATCCCGTCCATGCCGGTCATCTTTAAGTCCGTGAGCGCCAGATCGAAATTGCGTTCTTTGGCGAACTTCAGGGCGGCTTCGCCGGATGCTGCAGAGGTAACGTCGTAACCCGCATCAGTCAGAATTTCCTGCAGGATGTCGCGTTGTGGTTTGTCGTCGTCAACGACGAGAATTGATTTGCGTGCCATAGTGATCGTTTCCGAGCCTGGAGCGACGGATCAAGCTCAGACGCGAGCTTTTGATCCGGCATTCACGCGTGCGACGGCGGTGGAGGGAGGACGTAACCATCCTCCAGGACTATGCCACCGACGGGCAGCGTTATGGTAAACGTTGTGCCTTCGCCTTCCTTTGATTTCACCGAAATCTTGCCCTGATGGTCCTCGATGGCCTTGCGTACGATTGCCAGGCCCAGCCCGGTTCCGGTGTCTTTCGTCGAATAATAGGGTTCGAAAATTTTCGAGATATCGTCTGCTTTGATGCCGCGACCCGTGTCAGTCACGTCGATGCGAACGCGCCGGCCGTTGTCTTCAGTGGAAACGACAATTGCAATCTTGCCGCCTCCACCGTCCATCGCCTGCAGACTGTTGATGACCAGGTTGGTCAGCGCAGATCTGATCGATTCAGCGTCAGCGGTAATCGCGTGCGCCCCCGCGACTTCCTCCACCGTTGTTTCGATGTTGTTCTCGGAAGCTTGCACCTGCACAGTGCGCAGAGCATCGCGCGCCACATCACCGACATTCAGCAGGCGCGGTTCGAGCTTGGGCGGTCGCGAATAATTCAGAAACTCCGTGATGCGTTGATTGATACGCGCGACTTCAGTTTTGAGTTGACTCGTCAGGCTGCCGAACTTCTCCTGCTTTTGTGGATCGCTGGGCGCGAAGCCGGCGCGCAGATGATCCAAAGTGAGATTGATGTAGTTGAGCGGATTACGAATCTCGTGTGCAATCGCCGACGCCAGGCGGCTGACCACGATGGCTTTCTCGGCGTTGTAAAGCTGGGCTTCGAGTTCGCGGGTGCGCGCCAGTTTGGTCGTCATGTCGTTGAAGAGCTCAGTCAGTTCGCCCATTTCATCGCTGCGCCCACTGCTCGGCACGCGAAAGGAAAAATCGCCGGCGGCTAGGCGACGGGCGCCGGTGGAGAGAAACTTCACGGGGCGAGTGAAGCTCCAAACAACGATCGCAGTCAAACATGTCGTCGCCAACAACACCGCTAACGTCCACAGGAGAGATCTGCGCGATTGCTGTTGCAAGGCTGTCGCCAAACTATTTGCCGAACCCAGCACGACGATGACGTATCTCCGCCCCTTATCTGTATCGACCGGAAAATAATAAGCTCCCCGATCCATCGTCGCGCCGCCAGTCGTCACGTTCATGCCTTCCGGAAGTGGCGAACTCATTTCTGGCAGTTCGACCGCGCTTTTCAGAGGAGGCAGCGAAATGTCCTTCAGTTTGACGTACCGAATTGATTTGTCAGGGTTTTCGCGCGGCGTCTGATTTTTGTCCAGACTATCTTTTATATTGCCCGATTCATCGACAATCAGAACGTTCTGCACTCGATCCGCGCGATCGCCAAGGATTGGCAACTTCGCTTCTTCCCGCATTTGATCGAGATATTCACCGCTCGACAGACTATTCACTCCGAGGGCGACGCCCGCCATGATCGCTTGCTGTTGCTCGACGATGAACTGCGTGTTGCTGCGAACTGCGCGCAAATTGACGTAATACTGCACGCCTACGGTTAGCACTAACACGAGAGCCAGCAAAAAAAGCAGGCGAACACGGAAACTATTTAGTAATCTCGACAGAGCCATCATCCGTCAGCAACATGCAGGCCAAGACAATTGCAAAAGTTGCAGAAAACTAGTCCTTTTTTGGTTGCCGTCCCTTAATCGCGAATGTTATAGTTGGCACGACCTCAAGGCAAACTCCCCAGTGCGAGGTTGCGAAACGCCAGAGCAGACCACCTCTGATGTTTTGCTTACAACTGAAATTGGTGACGGAAACTCTTATAGCCCTAACAGTTTTCAGTTCACACGAACGACGCGCACGTCGCCCCTCGACGTGCAAATCAAGCAACGCAGTTTTACCTGGTTCGCCTCGGCGCACTGGAATTTGCGAATTTTCACGAGGAGTTGCTGATGAATCAATTGGGTATCCCCCGGGTCGCTCGGGTCGCGTTCATATTCTTTGTCTTTTTTGCCTTCCTAACATCTTTTTCACACGAAAGTTTAGCTAAAGGAAAACGCGCCAAAGCGAAAGCTAAGGCCAGCTCGCGCTCAGCGCGGAGCAGTCGCGATCGACGCGGCTCACGCTCAGCGAGCAACCGCCGCTCGCGCGGTGGGCGTCGCGAAGTCGCGCGCCGCGGCCGCATGTCGAAGCGCGAATTGCGCGCCGAACGCCAGCGCCAGGCGCGGGAAGAATCTGCGTATATCGCCAAACTAAAGCGCCGCGGGATGAGTAAGCGCCAAATCGCCGCGGAGATGCGCAAGTTCCAGGGCGGCCGGCGTCGCCAGCTTGAAGAAGCGCGCCGTCGCGCGGAAGCCGCTCGTCAGGCCGCGATCGCGCGTCAGCGTGCGATCGATGAAGGCATGCGCAACGAGGTGCAGAATAATATTGCCAAGGACAATTCGGTCGCTGAGGATCCTGAGGTGCGTCGCGCCGCGATCGATGCGCTTGGTCATCATGCCGGCACCGTCGTAGTCATGGATCCGAAGACCGGTCGCGTCTACACCGTCGTCAATCAGGATTGGGCGCTGCGCAAAGGCTTCAAGCCCTGCTCAACAATCAAGCTGGTGACTGGCGTCGCGGGCGTCAGCGAGAAAGTAATCGCACCGATCGAGACAGTAAGCGATGGCGATCGCTACAAGATCGATCTGACAGATGCGCTGGCATATTCGAACAACACGTATTTTCAGCACGTGGCGGGCGAAGTCGGTTTCGACAAAATGATCTCTTACGCGAAAGAGATGGGGCTGGGCGAAAAGACCGGCATCAACTATGTGAACGAGTATTCGGGTCACCTGCCGCTGTTCAAGTCCGGCTTTGCGCTCAATCGCATGGGCTCGCATGGCGATGATTTTGAAGTAACCGCGATTCAGTTGGCGACGCTGGTTTCAGCAATGTCGAATGGCGGCAAGCTGCTGGTGCCGCACCTGCCGCAGACAGTTCAGGAGAACACCACCTTCAAGACTGAAGTTCGCCGCAAGGTTAAGGTCGAAAGCGACACCTGGAAGCGCATGCTGCCGGGAATGATTGGTGCGGTGAACTACGGCTCAGGCCGCAAAGCCTATCGGCCGGAACAGACCGTCGCCGGCAAGACGGGCACGTGCATCGGACAGGACTCGTCACGCGCTTGGGTTGGGCTTTTCACTTCATATGCGCCGGTAGTTAATCCGCGTCTGGCGGTTGTCGTGATCACTCGCGGAACGGACGCGCACAACCACGTGCCGGCGGCGATTGCCGGCAACATCTATCATGCGCTGAGTCCGCGCTTCGGCACGCAGATCGACTTTCAGGTGGCTGAGGGTCCTGACGATGAACCCAATGCTCCCGGCAAGAAGGCTGCGGCCTTGGACGAAGAAGCTGCGGAAACGAAGGCAGCCACGCAGGCGGAAGAAAACGCCGATGCCGACGCCGCCAGCGCCGATAGCAATGGCGACGCGAAAACCAAAGTGGCGCCCGTCACCACGCCTGCGAGCGGCGCGGACCTGAAGGTTAAGGCGACGACCATGCCGGTTGAGAACAAACCGAAAGCGGGTGCGCCGGCCAAGACTAATCCGAAGGAACCAAACGATGGTCGCGTTCGCCGGATTCAGTCGCCGCCGCAACCCCAGCTATAAACGCGTATCAACGTTAGGAGTACAATGCCGAACTCGCGTGGGTTTTTAACGAGAGTTCGGCATTTTTGTGCATTATTCATGAACTGCCCTTTACTGCGAATTCCAGCTTGACAGCCGCTTACTTCTTGCAGGATTATTCCCGCTCGTTCTACCGGCTTTCTTCCCTGATTCTTCGCACTGCGTGGCACCGTAGTTGCTCATCAGTTACAACGAGCAGGTCGGAAGTTGCATCTTACGAGCCGACGCGTGCTCGGCCAGGTTTCGAGACGTCAGACAGATTTTCAAAGGGATCGATCGGAGGCTTTAGTTAAAGACAATGAGATGGATTAATCGAGCAATTGCATTGGCCGCGCTGCTTACTATTTCGTCGATTGCCGCTTGGGCACAAACGCCTGAGTGCACTGACGACCTTAAAACGGCAAAGTACTCTGAATGGTACGACAACCGAAAAGACAAGCAGGACGTCGCATACAAAGCGGCCGTTGATTTCTTGACAGCTTGCCCGAATGAGCCGGAAGACGGCGCATGGGGTCCGCAGGTGAAGGCGCTGAAGAAATTCAAGGTTGATTATGAGGCGCTGAACTCGAGTAAAGAACTCGCGACGAAATTCGACACTGCCGTAAAAAGCAACAATTACGCAGACCAAATTAAGTATGGCAAACAGCTTGTCGCAGCCAACTCCGATAACACATTGGTGTACATCTACATGGCTGCCGCGGGCGCGAATGATCTTAACCTCGCTGCCGACGCTATCCCGGCTGCGAAGAAGGCGATCGAATTAATTGAAGCAGGGAAACCGTTTGCTCCGGCTTTTCAGAATTCAAAAGACGTGGCGCTGGCGACCTTGAATTACTCGTTGGCAAAGATGACTGCCAAGAGCTCGCCGACAGATGCCATTCCCTATTTCATTAAAGCCGCCAAGTACGAGAGTCCCTTGAAGAAAGATGCGCGTATTTATAACGAATTGGCGGCCGCTTACGCCGAGCAGGTGGCGAAGCTTACGCAGGATTATCAACCTTTCGTCGGTAAGTCCGAAACGACCGAGAGCAAGCTCGTACTCGCGAATCTGAATCAGGCAATGGACGCGCAGATTGACGCGCTCGCGCGGGCCACCGCGCTGGCGGATGCGGCGAACAAGCCGGCGCTCATGGAAAGGTTGACGCAAGTTTACGAGGATCGGAACAAGAAAAAGGACGGCGTCGATCAGCTCGTGGCGGGTATTCTGGCCAAGCCTCTGCCAGATCCGCCGAAGCCTATAACTGAATTGCCGTCCACACCAACGCCGGGCACGCCTCCGGTGGGAACCAGTGGGGCATCCGGCAACGGAAGCGCCGCGGGCTCGGCTGCCGGTAGCAGCACTACCGGTTCTCCGAAACCGACATCGACCGCGCCGACTTCAAACATTAAACCGGCAACTCCGGGAACTACTCCGGCTAAGCCGACGGCGACGCCAACGCCCAGGCCGCGACAGCGGGCGAATCACCGCGGCTAACGAATCAAGTTGAAAACTCCGGATTGATCACGCCGAGCGCATCGTCAGTTTCGACGCTGCGTTCGGCGTTTTGTTAGAATCACCTGCTTGAAAAATCTCGACCACCTCGAAGAAATCATCGGCTATCAATTTCGCGACCGCGATCTGCTGACGCAGGCGATGACGCATCGTTCGTGGGCTCATGAACAGGTCTCACCGCGAGCTGGATCGCACGCCCGCCGGCTGCACAACGAAGCGCTCGAGTTTCTCGGCGATTCAGTTTTGGGTTTGCTGGTCGCGGATTACCTGTTTCGCGCTTATCCGCGCGCCAGTGAGGGCGAGTTGTCGCGCATGAAGCACCGGCTGGTGAGCGCGCCGACATTGGCGAAAGCGTCTACCCAACTGGGGCTCGGAGATTTCGTGCGCTTTGGCCGCGGTGAAGAGAAAAGTGGAGGCCGGCGCAAGGCTGCTTTGCTGGCCGATGTTTTTGAAGCGGTGATGGGCGCTATTTTCATCGATGGCGGCTTAGCTGCTACGACTGAGTTTGTCGAGCGTACGCTCGGCGAAGAATTGCGCCGCGCCGATCCGATCGCCGCCGCAGCTGCCGACCCGAAGACAATGCTGCAGGAACGCTTGCAGGCGAACCACGAACCGGCGCCGCAGTACACCGTGATCGAAACGCTGGGGCCGCCGCATCATCGGACTTTTCACGTCGAATTGAAGTGGAATGGCGGCAGTGCGCGTGGCGAAGGACGCACGATCAAAGCCGCCGAAGCAGCCGCCGCTCAAGGCGCGCTGAAACAAATGGAAGCGCCGTGAGGTCATTTTGTGAAGCACGCGGGGTAACTTCGGTTAGTCCCCAGCTTGCGCTACCTCTCCGCAACCTCTACGATATTTTCAACGAACGTGGTAACCACCGAAAAGAAAACGACCGATAAGCCGGAGACGTTCTCTGCGCGCGACGTCGCGCCGAATGGACGCGAGCGCGCGCTCGCGAAAGAACGCGAAAAGGAAAAAGAGGAGCAAATTGGTCCGCGGAAGACGATCGTCCGCGAATATTTCGAATCGGCGGTGGTGACCGTGATTATGGCGCTGTTCGGGATGACCTTCATCGTGCAGGCCGTCAAAGTTCCCACCGGTTCCATGCAGAACACGATCACAGTCGGCGACCATCTGCTGGTAAACAAATTCGTCTTTGCGCCCGGGCCCCGTTTTCCGCTCCTGCCACAGCGCGAGATTCGACGTGGCGACATCATTGTCTTCAAATATCCTGGGAATCCGTTCAATCGTGAACGCGACCAGCAGGAAGACAACATTCCTTTCAAAGTGAATTACGTGAAGCGCGTAATCGGTCTGCCCGGCGATTCGGTAGAGATGAAAGGCCTGCAAATTTTTGTGAACGGCCAGCCGCTGCCCGAGCACGTGATTGTGGCGCGCAACGTGAACGAGAAAGCGCCGCTGGAGATCATCGAAGACACACCGCGCACCGGAAATGAAAAATACGATGTCTATTACTTCGAGGACACCGTCGACGCTGCCCGGAATGGCGAGCGCATGGGCGTCAGTCCCGATTTTCATTTTGCAGTCAACGGAAAGCCCGCAGTAGTTCCACCAAATTCGTATTTCGTGATGGGCGACGATCGCGATAACAGCCTCGACAGTCGCGCCTGGGGATTCGTGCCGCGCGATCTGATCATTGGCCGCGCCATGTTTGTCTACTGGTCCTACGACGACACCCAACCACTCGCAAGTCCTCTCGACTTCTTCAGCAATACTCGTTGGCGCCGCACTGGGACGATGGTCAGGTAAGAGAAATCAGAAGTCAGACACCGGAAGGCAGAAGGCGGAAGTCAGAAGTCAGACGTCAGAAATCAGAGGACGTCAGACTCCCGAAAAGTGCTAGTAGTCTTAATCCAACTACTGACCACTGACCACTGACCACTAACCACTGCTCACTGCCCACTGCTCACTGCCCACTGCTTACTGATCACCGACCACTGCCCGCCGACCACTGACCACAAACTCCTGCTCACTGCTCACTGCCCACTGCTTACTGATCACCGACCACTGCCCGCCGATTATCGAACACCGAGCTCTGAAGTGGATCGATGCATGTCATCGTTCTCTTTTGGTTCAAAAAACTGCACCTAAGTGCTGCAAATGCGATTTGCGGCTGATGGCATGACCTTTGCCAATCGACGCTTGAACGGAATTTCAGCGTTCAAGGAAAGGATGGTTTAAGACTTATGCTTTGGACGATTCTTTTAGTTTTGTTGGTGCTGTGGCTGCTGGGTTTCATCGGCGGCGTTGGCGGCAGTTTAATTCACTTGCTTTTACTCGTTGCTTTGGTGGTTTTGGTTCTTCAGTTAATTACCGGAAGACGGGCCGTCGTCTGACGCACCTGACGGAGCGCGTCAACAACTTTTAGGGAGTTGACGAAATGCGTTATGAGGGCGAACTGAAGGGCAAGGCCAAGCAAGTCAAAGGCAGAGTGAAAGAGGGTCTTGGTAAGGCCACGGGCGATCGCACGCTGCATGATGAAGGCGAAAGCGATCGCCGCGAAGGAAAATTGCAGGAGCAAGTGAGTAAAGCTCGCAGGGTCTTCGGCGAGACCGTCGAAGATATCGGCGACAAGATCGCCAGCGGTTAACAGCCGCTGGCGTTTTTTTTACGGATAATTCTTTTGGCAATTACGAAAGGGGTCAGAAATGAAGTTGAGAACTCTGGCGATTTGTCTGGCGCTCATGATCGCGGGCATCAGCGCCTGCGAGAACATGAACACAAATTCAAACGCTAACGCTAACCAGAACGCGAATGCTAATGCGGCCACTCCTATGGCCACCGCGACTGCTTCCCCGGAACGGACGCGCGCCAACTACAGTGAGAAAGAAGCACAGGAGGAACGGGAGAAGGCAAAAGCGAATAGCGAGACGATTGGTGACACGCTTGACGACGCGTGGATTCACACCAAGATCGTCGCCAAGCTGATTGCCAACTCTACGACGCCTGAGCGAAAGATTAACGTCGACGTGGTGAAGAACGTGGTTACTTTGCGCGGTACGGTTGATACGGCTGAAGAGAAGGCCGCGGCGGAAAAAACCGCAAAGGACACCGATGGCGTTACCAAAGTCGTAAATCAACTGAAGGTTGCGCCGGCTGCCAAAGCCACCCCGAAACCAAAGGCAAAGCCGTAGGCGCATTTTACTAATCGAACTTCCTAATCTGGCCATCACGCGAGCGGCTTGATGCCGCTCGCTTATTGTTGCTGGTATTGACAGAAGTTGAGAGGCGGCGTTGACCGCCCTGTTCTTGAGGGGATGACCAACAAACGCAACCCAGATCTTCACGGCAACGCGCCCGACAACGCCCCAGTGGCGCTGCTCCTGGTCGACGTCATCAATGATTTTGAATTTCCCGGCGGCGCGCAGTTGTTGCAGCATGCTCTGCCCGCCGCAAAACGGATCGCCGCGCTGAAGAAACGATGCCAACGCGCCGGCATCCCGGCGGTTTACATCAATGATAACTTTGGCAAATGGCGTTCGGACTTTAAGAAGCTGGTCTCGCACTGTCTGAAGGATGACGTGCGCGGCGAAGAGGTAGTCGAACTGCTGAAACCGGATCGCGATGACTATTTCGTCTTGAAGCCCAAGCACTCCGGGTTTTATTCCACGACACTTGATTTACTTCTGGAGCATCTCGGAGCCAAGGCGCTGATCCTTACGGGGTTCACCGGCGACATCTGCATCTTATTCACGGCCTGTGATGCTTTCCTGCGGGACTATCGCCTCCTGATTCCCAGCGACTGTGTGGTCTCGGAAGATGAAAAAGAGAATACGGCGGCGCTGAAATACATGCAGCGGGTGTTGGAAGCTAACATAGGACCGGCCGCCGATATTAATCTAAGGGCCTTGAGCGAAACTCGCGATGCAAAAGGGCAGCAGCCCAACTGTCGCAGGGGTCAGCACAAGTAGACGCGGAACCCGCCCGGGCTAACGCCCGGGTACTGCCCCTCACGCTGCGGTGGTTTCCCCGCCGAGCAAAGTTAACACCTCGCCCGTCACGTAACTCGAATCGACATCTGAAGCAAAGTAAACGTAGGCCGGTGCGATCTCTTCGGGTTGCGCCGGCCGTTTCATCGGCGTGTCCGCGCCAAACTTGGCGACCTCTTTGGCCGGCTTATCTGCAGGGTTGAGCGGCGTCCAGACGGGTCCAGGCGCGACGCAGTTGACGCGAATGCCTTTCTCAATCAGGTTTTGCGCCAGTGATTTCGTGAATGCGTGGATCGCTCCCTTCGTGGCGGCGTAATCGAGCAGGTGCTTGCTGCCTTCCAGTCCCGTGATAGAGCCAGTGTTGATTATCGCGCCGCGTTTTTTCATGTGCGGCAGCGCGGCTTTGACCATGTGAAAGTAGCCATAGATGTTTGTGCGAAACGTCGTATCCCACTGTTCTTCGGTAATTTCCTCGATCGATTCGCGGCTGTCCTGGAAAGCAGCGTTGTTCACCAGGACGTCGAGCCGATCGAAATTCTTGAGCGTGGTATTAACAGCTTTCTCGCACGACTTTGGTTCGCGCACATCTACTTCCATCATTAAGGCGCGGCCGCCTTCGGCCTCGATCGCTTCTTTCGTTTCGCGCGCGTCGCTCTCTTCTGCTTCCAAATAAGTGAAGGCCACGTCGGCGCCTTCGCGGGCAAAGAGCACTGCCACCGCGCGCCCGATGCCCGAATCGCCTCCGGTAATCAATGCGACCTTGCCGGCGAGTTTGTCCGCGCCCTTGTAATTAGGAGCTTCGTAATGTGGACGCGGCTTAACTTTCGCTTCCAGTCCTGGCTTCTGCTGATGTTGTGCGGGCATCGGTGACTTGGGCTCAGGTCGTTGATTGACTTCGACGCTGCCGCGCGCGTGGGTAGCTGTTCTGCGTGCGCCGGTCCGCTTCACTTCGGATTTCTTTGTTGATGACTTGCGAGAAGTCGTGCGCGAACGCCTTGGGTGTTTTGATTGTTTTGCCATGGATCGGTTCCTCAAACAAAGGCGGCGTCAGAGCGCCGCGTTCCAAAAAACTGAAGGGTAGTAGCCGCCTCTAAATGAGTATTGCTTGGGTGAGTCAGGAACTCTTTTTTTCTACCGCCCTTTGTTCTAGCAAACTTTTCTTGCGGCCACTTCTTACCACTTTCCTTGAAGCCGAGCAGTTTACGTTTTCCCGCGACCGGAACTACTCTTCTTGCCGCCGCCCGATTCTTTATTCACAGTGGCCCACGCACGGCTTTCTGCTTCTTTTTTCGACACGCCTTTTTTCTCATAGCCTTCCTCGATATGTTCGGCTTGTCGCTTCTGCTTATCCGTGTAGCTACCTTTGTCTCCTCTGGGCATGGGTAACCTCCTTTCGTCCCGATTTACATGCAACCTGCGCACCTGCTTTTCACTGATTCGGCGTTTGCGTATTGTGCAAGTGCGAGGCACGAGATTGAATAATCATTTTCGTTTGTCTTGGATCGTACAAATGATTCTCCGTGCGGTTTGGAAACTAAACAGAATCGCAATCTTCATGTACGGGACACGTACAGTCAGGAGATAAGAAAGAATTCTGAGTAGCGCGATCTTTCGAATAACGAAAGCTGATCGATCGCACCGTACGCGGGCACGTTGGTTGCACTCAATTGATCGAAACAAGTCAATCAAATAATTGTGTGAGCAAGAAACCGGAGGAGGCGTTATGGCTGATTCAAAGATAACTACCAATCATGATGAGATTCGCAGATGGGTTGAGGCTCGCGATGGTCATCCAGCAAGAGTGAAGGGAACTGAGCGAGGCGGTGAAAGCGGCGGCGGCTTACTTCGTATTGATTATCCCGGATATAGCGGCGAAGAGACTCTGGAAGAAATCACCTGGGAGCAGTTCTTTGATCAATTCGAGAAGAACAAGCTGGCATTTCTTTATCAGGACACGCTGGCAGGCGGCGAGACCAGTCGCTTCTCGAAACTAATCGATCGCGAATCAGCCGAGGCGAAGGCGGCTTAACATGGAAGGTCCTTTGCGCGGATGCTTGGCCGGGCTTGGTGCATGGAAGCTAGGGGGCGGCTGCGTCTCGACTATCGTCATCTTCATCATCCTTTACATCCTGCTCGGCCATGTGAAGTGCTGAACGGCTTGGCCTTTGGGCTTTGTACTTTGAGCTTTGATGTTTAATCAGAGGCGACCCTGCACAACCAACTTCAAGTCGGGAAACGGGTCGAAGTACTAAGTACGAAGCTCAAAGAACCAGAGCTTGACGACTGACAACTGGCCGCTTTGTTTTATCTACAAAACAAATTCCCAACTGCGCCGTTTTCGTGTAGGCTACGCCTGTAAATGGCCGACAAGAGTCGCAAGGTCCTCTCGTTTCCTCCGCCCGCTCCTCCTAAAGCGGATTATCAACGCGTCAAATCCAGTTACTCGATTCGCGAAATCAAACAGATGTTTGGTTTGAGCGAGCGCACGATTCGTCGCTGGACCGAAAATGGAATCATTCAAGCGACCCCGGCGCCGGACGGCGAAGAAGTCACTTACGATTTTCAGGCGCTGACTTTATTCCGTCGCGTGCGGGACATGCGCTCGCAAGGTTTGACGATTAAGCAGATCGAAGCCGAGCTTCAGGGGCAACTGAGTTTGTTTCGCAGCGAGCCGGGCCAGGTCCAGGTATCGCGTCTGCTCACTCCGTTCGAAGAGGCTTTGCTGCTGCATGAACAAGGCGGCGCGCAGGCCATCGAGTTTTACAAAGAAGCGATTACGGCGGGCGACAACGTGGCCGAAGCTTTCTGCAACCTCGGGATTATCGAGCTGGATTGCGGAAACATGGTCGGCGCGCTCGACAACTTTACTCAGTCTTTGAAACACGATCCGCGCCACGTCGAAGCGCACTACAACTTGGCCAATCTCTACTACGACGCGGGCGACTTTCCCCTGGCGCGTTTGCACTACGAAGCGGCCACGCAAATCGAACCGAATTTCTCGCTGGTTTACTACAACCTCGCGCTTGTCTATCACCGTCTGGCGAATGTCAGTGGCGCGCGCCAGGCACTGCATAAGTACAAAGACCTCGAACCCGGCGACGAAGAGATCGAACTCGTCGATCAGCTTTTGAAAGCGATGGAGCTGGGGCGGCCGGCCAACTAAGTTTCGAGTTCCAAGTTTCGAGTTTCAAGTTTCGAGTTCCAAGTTTCAAGTTTCAAGTTTCAAGTTTCGAGTTCCAAGTTCCAAGTTTTCAGATTTTAAGTTCCTGGCTTTGCAACTTGAAACTTGAAACTTTAAACTTGGAACTCGTTTACGGCGGGGTAGCTCAGATGGTTAGAGCGTGGGATTCATAACCCCAAGGTCGGCGGTTCGATCCCGCCCCCCGCTACCAAATCCTTCTACCAAAAAACTGAGAATCGCAGAGTCGCAGGCCTGACCCCGGAAAATGGATTCTGGAGACATTAGCGGACGGAACCATCCCAG
>DATNEI010000044.1:0-3696 GCA_035606795.1 Pyrinomonadaceae bacterium | reverse complement strand
GCAAGCTTTCCGAAAAGAGTCGGGGGGATCCAAACAGGGAGACGCTAGAAGATAACATAGAAGTAGCCACAGAACGGCACAAAGCACAAAAGATGGTGGTGTCTTAGTTTAGATTTCTCTGTGCAACCTCTGCGTTCTCTGTGCCTCTGTGGTTGAGTAATTCTTGACAAATACCTACCACGGAGACACAGAGAACACAGAGGTTGCACAGAGAAGAAGCTAAAACTAAGACACTACACAAAAGCCGGTGACATTGCTTTCTCTGCGCCACCTCGGCGTTCTCTGCGTCTCTGCGGTGAGTTTTTTGCTGAATTAGTTAACCGCAGAGACGCAGAGAACGCAGAGGTGGCGCAGAGAAATCAATAAGTCGGCACTTTTTGTGCAAAGCCCAAAATCTGCATGGAGGTTGTTACGTTAGCGAGGAGACTAAGCTTACGGGATTCAGTATTCGACTTTGCCGTCGAGCACCATGTCCTTGACCTTGTACGTCATGTGAAATTTGATTGAATTGCCAAGGTCCGAAACAAAACGCACCATAGTGAACTCAGGACCAAGGAACGGTTTTCCATCCAACATGCGTGGAAAGATAAAACGCGCGCCAAATCCGTCGCTACCTGGCGGCGTGTACTGATCGATGAAAACCCGTTTGCCATCGCTGCGTTCCAGGTAGGTGGTGTTCTTTAGCATTGGCGTCGTAGCATTTCTGACGATCTGCATGGCTTTGCCGAGCATATTTGCATCGGGGTTCTCGATGGTGACCGCGATGATGATGGAATCTTCAGAAACTACTTCGGCAAAGCTGTTCAAGCGCGCCGTTACCTCAGGGGTCAAATCCTTCTTTTGCAATTGAATCATGCGTACGAAAGCCTGACGGACGGGTCGCGCCGAAAAGAAGCGTATGCCATACGTCATGCCGTCATTCTGCTTCAGACGTGTATCGATACTCGGGTCCGGTGGACGCGTGAGCGGAGTTGGCTCTACGAAATCCTGATCGACCTGGAGGTGCGCCCAGGGTGAATCGTTCAAAACCTTCTGAGCATCGGTCCGTGACCATTCTTTCCAGGACTTACCCTGCTTCTGACCGGCCACCGAACCGGCAGCCGCCAAAAAAATCGCCAAAACCAGAATAACCGGGAGTTTGTACCTCATAAGTGAGCCTTTCGTGTAGGAGGTTGCGAAGTCTTGTACATAGAAGCATGTTTCATACTGAAGGTTGGTTGGTATTTTAGGTGCAAAGCCCAGGTATGCAAGTTTATTTCGCATTAGAACGGCTATTTGTTGTCGATTGGCTATCGTCGTAAAGGCTCACTGCAATGGGAAGCGGGCGATGGTGTCTTCGCCGATGCTGCCGAAATACAGAGCGCCGTTGTGTTCCACGACGTTGGCGATCTGGGCGTAGCAGTCGGGTGACCCGTTCTGCAGGTTTTCAACCACGCGTCCTTGTTGATCAAGACCGAGGACGAAGGAGTAGCGCTTGGGCGCTGGTTGGAAAAATTTCGGCAGGCGAGCGACCACCTTCCGCAACGACGGATAAGGAAGCATTCGATCAAAGAGCGCCTGGCGCGGAGTCACGAGCGCGACCCAGAACCGATCGCGGCCATTCGACGAAACGCCGTCAGGAAAGCCGGGCAGGTTGTCGATGAAAATGTCGTTCTGGCCCATCTTCGGTTCTTTCAGCCAGACCCGTCGAATGCGATACATCCCGGTTTCCACCACGAGCACGAACGTCTGGTCCGGACTCACCGCCACACCGTTAGCGAAGTAGACATCTCGCAACAGCGTGCGCGGGCGACGTGAGGTCGGCTCGAGCGCCAGCAAACGACCGTTGGGCTGGTGTTCCATAATGTCGTTCGCAAACTGCGACATCGGAAACTTGTTGGAAGCTTCCGTGAAATAGATCGTGCCGTCGGCGCCGACGTCGAGATCGTTGAGACAGCCAAACTTCTCGCCGTCTGCTTCGTCGGCCAGCAGTTTCACTTCACCGGCTTTGTTGACCGACAACAACCCCTTGATCGCATCAGCAACGATCAGGTTTCCCTCACGATCAAAGATCAAACCGAGTGGACGGCCGTGTGTCTCCGCAAAAACGCGCGGCTGAGTGCCGTCTGGCTGAAGGACCATGATGCGACCGTCTTCAAACCCAGCGTAGATCTTGCCTTCGCTGTCAATCGCGACATCCTCAGGCTTGTGACCGTCGCCGAGTGAAAACTTCTGAACCGAAGCGAGTCGCGTGTTCTGCGCGTACTGCCCCGTCAAAGCGGGAGCAGCAGGCGGAGTCCACGCGCCGGGAGTGATGGGTACTGGCGCCAAAAGAAGGTATGCAAGCGCGACAACGATGATGAGGAGGACGCCGAATCCGAAGCGCTTTTTGAGAGACATTAAATGTTTATCGTTCGCCGCGTGACTTCTCGACCGCAGTTTCCAAAGTTACCACGAGTTTGCGTAGTCCCGGCTGGTCCATCGGCTCAATCAGGCGCAAGGCTTCGTCGAGTATGCGTCGCTGGTGCTCGGGAAAGTTCGGCAAACCACTAACAGTTCCCGGCTGCCCATCGTAAAACGCAACACGCGGAGGACGCACTGAGTCGACAACATCCTTCACGACCGCGAGCGTCATCGTGGGTATACCGTTCAACTCGAGCGCCCGCGCTATCAACCCAATCGACTGATGACACAACACAGAAGCAGGAACCAACAACGCCGCCTGGACTTCATAACGCCGCACGCGCTCAATCAACTGCGGAACCAGTTCGTCGACAAGCCGGCCCGCGTCGGGAACATAGCCGCACAAGCTCCAGAACACCGGGTTCAACTGACCGATAATTCCGTTCTTTTCAAACTCGAGTAGTCGCTCAACCGGCAGTTCCGAGTTGACGTCCTGGTGCACGGCCGACGATTCGTAACCACGCGCAGCGAAGCGCAGGTCTGACGCTTCAACTTCGATTGGAATCTCGCGAAAGCTCGTATCGCCACTGGATGAATTGGTATCAAACGCGGGTGTGCCGTCGATGTAAGCGCCCGCTGACGAGATGAGCGCGAGATTCAGCATCGGCAGGGCGCGGCGAGCGGGCGTGAACGGCGCGCGCCGGTTCTTCACAAACGGGTAATCCGAGCCGAGTTCATCACCCGCGCGGGGTTTCCAACTCTCGAAACGCCGTCGCCAGCCGTCAATGTCTTCAATAATTTCCACCAGCTTCATCCAATCTGAAATTAGTTGCGGAGATTGCGCGCCATCAGGACCATCGCCACAAGAGCGGCAATCATAGCAAGTCCGAGCGCGTTAACCGAGTAGCCGTGCAGGTTGTTGAAAGCGACTCGGCGCGCGTCGTCGGCCGCGATCTGGTCGATGGGCAGGACCATTGAGGCGCGCAAGGCACGCATGCGCGCCGCGATTACCCAGTGGCCGACGGCCGTCGTCAACGCGATGATTGCAAGACAGATTAATTCAATGATGAAACTGAGACGGCTCGATGCGTTGCGGCGCAGTAATAGCGTTAGCAGCAATAGCAGCGAGATCAGAAAGCCGGCGATGTTGATTACGGAAAGTGAGCGCGTGACGATGCTGCCGGCGATCTCGTTTGCGTTTGGGAGATCAAAAGATCTCAGGACGCCGAATGCAGCGGGGGCGACGACTGCGCCGAAGAAGAGCGCTGCGCCGAACCAGCAGGCTAATAGAATCAATCGTGAAAAGTTCATCAG
>DATNEI010000026.1:0-4518 GCA_035606795.1 Pyrinomonadaceae bacterium | reverse complement strand
GAGTGGTTATCTCCTGCTTGACCGCACTCAGGCGACTTTCGAGATGGCTCTCAATCTCACGCCGCAAACTGTCTTCCAGGTGTCCGTTGACCACAGCTCGCTCCTCCATATCGTGGTGTTGTTTTGACGAACCTCAAGGTCGTTCAGGTAGGGATCTATAACCCAAGGTTGATTATTTGCAATGGAGAGTTCCGCAGGGGCCGCTGGAACTCTGAAGGTGATTATGAACGGCTGGTATTCAGCTAGTCAAGAAATCGTTTTTTGGGGTAGTGCCCCAATTCGAGAGATTTCTCTGTGCAACCTCTGTGTTCTCTGTGGTGATTTCCGGCCAACACAACCCCAGAGACACAGAGAACACAGAGGTTGCACAGAGAAGCAGTTCAAATTAGGTCACCATCTTTTTTGGGCCTGATCGCGCTGGCGGGGGTACTCCGAAGAATTTCGGATACCGTCTGCGCGGCGTCGTCTGGTAATCTAACGGATTAACCCGATCGTCGTCCAGTATTAATTATGCCACCGACCATACTGATAGCCGAGGACTACGACGATAACCGTGAGCTTCTGCGGCTCTTGCTCGCGGCCGCGAATTACGACGTCCGCGAGGCCAGAAACGGCCGCGAATGCCTCGAACTGGCGTGCGAAGACCCGCCGGATCTGATCATGGTGGACCTCTCGATGCCGGGGCTGGATGGCTGGGAAGTCTTCCGCGAGCTCAAGGCAAACTCCTCGACCGCACACATTCCGTGCGTAGCGGTGACGGCGCACACGGACCAGGACCGCGTTCGCGCCCTGGAATCCGGGTTTAGCGATTTCGTGGGAAAACCATTTAAGACAGATGAGCTGCTGCTGACTGTGGCCCGGTGGGTGCCGAAAGAATCCGTGTAATCCGCGGTTAAGTACTGCTGACAGCTTGCCTCAAAAGTCAGAAATCATTGTTGGATCGGGTCAGTACAGGGAGCGGTAGCGACCTGGTCAATGATCAGCATGCGGTTTCTAATGGTTCTTGATTCCGATGGTTTCATCAGGTCGCTACCGCTCCCTGTACTGACCCGATCCAAGCGCCATTCCGACTTTTACGGCAAAGCCACTACTGACGGTAAACGACGCCGCCCTTCATCACGAATTTCACCTTTCGCAGCGCGCTAACATCCTTTGTGGGGTCGCCTTCGACCGCAATCACGTCCGCCAGCAAACCCTCTTTGACCGCGCCGATCTTGTCTGACATGTGCAGCACGCGTGCGCTTACGGACGTCGCTGCGCGCAGTGCGTCAACCAGCGGCATGCCGAAATTCACCATCGCTTCGAGCTCGCGAGCGTTGTCGCCGTGCGCGAAGACGCCGACGTCGCTGCCGTTGATTATCGTCACGCCCGCGTCGAGCGCGGCCCGAAACGCGGCCCGCTTCTTTTCAATGGTTGCGGGCGACGCAATGGCGAGTGTCGGACAGAGCGCGACGTTGTGCTCCTTCATCAGTCGAAACACTTCCGGTGTACCGCCATCGCCGTGCTCGATCGTTTCGACACCGGCGAGCGCCGCGCGACGCATGCCTTCGGTTGTCGTCGCGTGTGCGGCAACCGGAATGTTCGCGCTCTTCGCGGTTTCGACCACGAGCTTGATCTCGTCGAGCGAGAAAGTCGGCGCTGCGCCTGACCGACCCCAGCGATAATCCGCGTAGATCTTGATCCAGTCCGCACCGTGTCCGATCTGATCGCGAACGACGCGCGTGAGACTGTCGATGCCGTCTGCTTCTTCGGCGCCCTGGGGCACGGTCCACTCGGACGCATAACCTTTTGGTCCATAACTGCCGGTGGCGACGATTGCTCTCGTGACAACGATCATTCGCGGACCGGGAATGATGCCTTGTTCCACTGCTTGCTTCAGACCAACGTCTGCGTAACCTGCGCCTTCCGTGCCGAGATCGCGAATCGTAGTGAAACCTGCTTGCAGCGTGTTGCGCAGATGATTCGTCGCGCGCGCGACACGCAGACTCAGCGATTCGCGTGCGACTTGATCGTTCCAGGGAGTTTCACTGTACGGATGCAGCAGGACGTGCGAGTGAGCTTCGATCAGGCCCGGCATTAAAGTCAGTCCGGGGAGATCGATCACCTTCGCACCGTCGGGCGGCGTGATGCTTCCGGCTGGTCCAACCCGCACGATCTTGTCGCCATGAACGAGCACCGCCCAGTTGTCGTGCAGCTGTGCTGACTCACCGTCGAAGACGTGCGCCGGTTTGAGCAGGTAGTCAGTTTCGGGCGTTGTCGGTCGTGGTGTTTGTGGAAGTAGCATCGTCAGGCACAAGCCGGCTAAGAGGAGGATGCGCATAAAGTTTCCTTGTAGGGCGGCCCTCTGTGGCCGCCCCAGCGTGGGAATCACACAGGGGTGGCCACTGAGGGCCACCCCTGTGAACGATTACTTCTCGGAGACTACGACTTGCTGAATTGTCGGCGGCAGCGGATGAATCGTGCTGCGTGAGAATCCCGCGTTCGTAAACATTCGCTCCAACTCGGCGAACGTGTAAGCATCGCCATTCGGCGTGCCGACCAGCATCACCATACTGAACCCCGCGGAGTCAGGCGGACTTACGCGATCGTCGTTTGGCACAAACTCCAGCGTCGCGGCACGACCACCATCGGCGAGCGCGGCGTGTACTTTGCGCAAGAGCGTTTCATTAGTCGGCGGATCGAAGTGATGAAGGAAATTGGTGATCAAGACCAGATCATAACCGCTGCCAAACTCGACATCGAACGCGCTGCCTTCGATCGTGTGGTATCTATCGGCAACGCCGGCTTTCTGCGCGTTCTCCTTCGCGACTTCCAGAACGCCTTTCCAATCCACCGCATGGATCTCTGCCTGCGGATTGTTTTTCGCGAACGCGATTCCGAACATGCCATGTCCGGCAGCGATATCGAGAATCTTCAACTTGCGATCGGCAGTTGGGTCAACGAGTTTCGCGATCAGCTGCGCAGGCATCATCATCATGGGCGCCATTCCGCGCGCAAACTTGACCCAAATCGGGTTGTCCGGGCCAATCGTGCCGTCGTTGGGAATGGCCGTACCGCCTATTCGCACGGCCTCCGCGAGGTGCTTGTTGCCTTCGAGGAGTTCCGGTGAACAAAGGAATTCGACTGCTCCGCCGAGATATGCGGGCGAGCGCTTGTCAAGAAAAGTTGCCGAGTCGAGTGTCAGCGCATACTCGTTACCCTGCTTGGTTAGCATTCCCATAATCGTCAGGAAGTCGCACAGAATGCGGATGCCGCGCTCGGAAGCTTCGCAGCGTTTTGCGATCGTCGCGGCGGTCGTGTTGCCTTCGCCGATGGCAGTGAACACTTCAAGCTCGATGGCGGCTTTCAAAGCCTCGGTGCGCTGGTGCGCGTTGATCATTTGGAAGAACAATTGCGGGGATGGTTGTTGCTGGGCTGTAGAAGAACTAGACATAAAAATTCCTTTCTGTGTCGGTATTTATCTGTATAGATACGCGGCAGATACTATCGAATTGGTTCACGCAAAACCATCTCAGCCACTGCCGCCGCCATGTTTGCGGCTTGCGGATGACTGCGGCGCAAGCCCGCGATCTGTAACAGCGCCTCGCCCGTGCGCGAAAACATGCGAAACAGATCGCCCTCTTCGGCGCGAGTTTCTCTGACGATGTCGGACCAGTGCATCCCGCCGGCCCAACGCACTGCCGCACCCGCGGCCGAGAAGTTCAACTCAGGCGCGGGCTCGAGCCCGTGTTTCCATTCTTCAGCAGAGACTTTGAAGCCGATGTCTTCGAAGCGCGCCAGCGACGTGACGAGGTCGTCCGCCAGTTCGAGTTCGCCGTAGTCGCGATCTTCATCCGCCGTGAGCGCCGCCATGATGCCTGCCAGTTGCTTCGGATCGAGCGAATTGAACAGACCATTTTCCAGCGCTTCACCGACGAGCAATGGACGATCGATGTGTAGATCGGCAAGCCACCGCCCGCGCTCAGTGACGTTTTCCGCTTCGTAGTCGAGATAACCAAAAATCGCGAGCACTTTCGCGCGTTGCTCAAACGGGAGCCACACCTCCTCGCGCAATGCTTCAATGCGGCGGGTCGCGCGTTCGTAGTCTTCGGCAGTCGTGTGAAGTTGCCAGAGGACCTCTGTACAGCGCTGCTTGTCGGCATTCTGCGGCAGCAGGTTCTCGATCGAATCGTCGACGATTTTGAGTGCGTCAGTTTCTTCCGCGTCGGCGTCGCGCAGCCGTGGTTCAGGGATCGTGAGCTCGCGGCCGCGTTTGCGAATCTCATCAAACGCACGCTCGACGCCTTCTTCTTTCAGACGATAAACCGGCGCATAGACGCGGCCAATGCGTTCCTGCGGAAAGCTTGCAAGCCGGCCGTCTTCACGAAAACCACGCACGTTGCCTTCGCGCTTCTCCGTCACCAACACGAGCCGCCGACCAGAACGACCTATGCCGACGACGCGTCCCGGCTTCACCACCTCGTTCAGCCACCGATGAAAAACTTCGGCGCGGGTTTGCGGTTTTGCTTCCTGCAACCG
>DATNEI010000020.1:0-9186 GCA_035606795.1 Pyrinomonadaceae bacterium | reverse complement strand
ATATTCGACTCGGCCGGATGGCGGATTCGGATAATTGTTTCGATCGCCGTTTGGATAATTGCCATTGGGATAAGACTCGCCGCCCTGGTTTGGATAACGCCGGCCGCTACGTTGAATTTCGGCCATCGTCTGCGCGCGCGGATAGCCGCGTAGCCGTTCGTTGACGGCGAGAAATTGGCGATTGTCTCGCGTCACGTTGCGAACTTGCAGGGACTGCGCCTCCTGATTGATGCGCGCATAACGATTCGCCGGACTCGGGTGATCGCTGAAAAAGCCACCACCACCGCCGCCCTGACGTTCGATCGTTTGAAACATATTCGCCAGGTCGCGCGGATCGTATCCCGCGTTGGCCATGATGCGCGCGCCGAGCAAATCGGCTTCAGTTTCATATTCGCGACTGAACTTCAGGAAGTAAACGCCAACCGAACCCGCGGCTACCTGGCCCAGACCTGGACCGCCAAAAATGCTACCCGCGATACCGGCAATACCGGCGAGCAAACTGTACTTCTGCGCTTTGGTCGCTTGCGCAGTTCCATGACGCAGAGCGACGTGGCTCAGTTCGTGCGCCATCACACCGGCCATTTCGCCTTCATTCCGCGCGGCCTGAATCATCCCGCGATTGACGTACATCGGCCCGCCCGGTAACGCGAACGCGTTGATGTCGCTCGCATTAATGACTCTGAAGTAGTAGTGAAACTCAGGATGCTGAAACTCCGGAGGAATCGCTGCGACCAGACGCTGGCCGACGGACTCGACGTAGCTTTGAACTTCAGAATCGCGCAACAGCGGAAACTGTTGTTCGGCTTCGGCCGCTGCTTGCCGGCCCACCTTAACGTCGTCTGACGGTTTGTACCTGTTGCTGTGATATGCGATTTGAGTTTGCGCCAGGGTCGTAAGCGGGGCTGCGACCAGCGCGACGGAAAGCAGTAGTGCTGCCCATCCGGCGGCAAAGCGTCTGTTAAGTTTGGTCATTCTAAATTTCCTCCAAATCCACTGACGGAAGAGCTCGCGCTGTCTCCGTTCATATTTAGCCGCCTTTACACAGACAATTGCGGTGCCACACCCAAGGCGCGCCGCGGAAAGGTTGGTTTTCTTATGAAACGCTTGCGAGAGCTTGCGAACCGCGATTTTTCAAAGGCTTTTGGTCGCATCCCAAATCAGACGAATTTCGCTCGTAGTTTGACGCTCCCCGTATCGGTTCAATTTCGTTCATTCACGCCTGATTTCGTTCACAGTCGGAGGTTAGGATCGCAGAAGAAATCTTAGCAGTCCAGCATTTTTCCATTCACGGCGTGGGCCGCAATGTTAAGCTGGAGAGGCGCGCTCAGCGCGCGTAAAAATGACTGCTGAGACTCTCAACTGTCCAAACTGTGGCGCCGCGATTTCATCAGATTCGGCGCGTTGCCAGTACTGCGAATCGAAAGTCGCGACCATAGCGTGCGCGTCGTGCTTCGGCATGATGTTTATCGGGAGCCGCCACTGTCCGCATTGTGGCGCCGCAGCTGCGACCGCGACGCCCGCGCAGCTTTCTGTGCTGAAGTGTCCGCGCTGCAAAGTTGATATGTCACCCATCACCATCGGCGGCGAGGCCATGCGCGAATGTGAACGTTGCAACGGGCTGTGGTTGGGGGTAGCCGCTTTTGACAGAATCTGTGCCAACCGTGAACAGCAATCCGCAGTGCTGGGAGGCGCGTCGGTGGCCCCGGAGTCGCAACTGCACGCAGTCCCTGTTTCCGGGAAGATTCGCTATGTGCCTTGTCCGCAGTGCGGGCAATTGATGAACCGGATTAATTTTGCACGGTGCTCAGGCGTAATCGTCGATGTGTGCAGAGGTCACGGCACCTGGTTCGACGCGTCCGAGTTGCGCGAAATCGTCGAGTTCATTCGCGGCGGCGGGCTGGAGCTGGCACGCCAAAAAGAGAAGCGGGAAATTGAATCTGAGCGTGAGCAATTGCGCCGGGAGCAAACAACAGCAACGCAGCGCGTGCTCGAGCACAACATATCCTTTCAAGATGAAACGCGCGTGGTGGGCATCTCTGCTGCTCGCGGACTGCTGAAATTTCTCATTGAGTAGCCGATTCGAAAATCAACGGGCGGGTAAGAGAAGGCCTGTGGCAATTTGAAGATTGCCTGCCTACATTACGCCTGGTGCTCACCAGGCGCTGGACGTGCGCGGAATGGGAACGCCTTGAGCTTGTTAACCAGAACTCGCCAGTAAATCGGGAAATACAGATCCAGAACGATTACCCTGAAAGAGAGCCAAAGGAAGATCGGACCGCCCACCGCAGTCCGAACGAGGGACACCAGAGGATTGTAACCGCGACGGCGCGGTCCGACTCGTTCCGAAAGACTGTTGTACAGCGTTGCCAAATCATTGGCTGTATGGGCGAGCGTAAACTTCTCGAGCATCAACTGGCGGCCGGCTTGGGCCAGTGCTTTGCCACGGCCTGGGTCGCGCAACAACTCGAGAATTCCGCGCGCGAGATCTTCCGGATCGCCAGGCTCGACCAGGATGCCCGTCTCATTGTCTCGTACCGTATCGATGAGACCCCCCACCCGGGTGGCCACCGTGGGTGACTCCATCAAGAGCGCTTCAACCGTACCGCCACAGTTTTCGTTCAGAGACGGTTGCACAGAAATATCCGCAGCCCGCAACAATTGATTGGGATCGTTTCTAAAGCCGGTGAAGATCACCGTCGACTCTAGTTTGAGCTCTTTGACTAACTCTTTGATTTCCGCAAGATATACTTCACCGCGGTCCCCAAAGGCTCTGCCAACCAAAAGGAACTTAACATCCGGAAACTCTCTGACCACGATCGCCGCGGCTCGGACCAGCTCTTCATGTCCCTTGATGCCACGCCCGTGAACAGATTCGGGAGTCCATCTGCCACCGACCATGCGCGGATAAAAATAGGCAATGTGACAGATCACTGCTGTTGTTTCCGGCCAATCGTATTCCTCGCGAATCCTGGCGGGTGGAATCTGATCGACATTAAAGTTGCCCGGATCGGGGCCGTAATAAATCACAGGCGCGATCCGTTTTTCAGCGATGCCAATCTTAAGGAGAAGCTCGCGGCTTTTTTGGCAGGTCGGAATATTCTGCGTGTCCATCCAATGTGTTACGCGTTCGATCCAGGCAGAGGATTCCGCTTCGAGATGAAACGGGCCGGCGATCATCGCCAACCGGACGGGTGCATCGGCAATCCACGCGGCTGGCCGGCCGAGAATCATCGACTTAAAGACGTGAGTTTGCACAACGTCGAACCGCTCACGCCGCAGCAATTGGGCCAGTCTTAAAACGCCTAGTGGCAACTTAAAGATCCCAGCCGGTGCCGCGGGATCCCCCTCAAAGTCAGCCACATGGAACGGGATATCTGCCGAACGAAGCTTGTCGACGAGCGGCCCCTGATTACCTGAGATTACAGCGGCCACCTCGAATCCATGTTTGTCGCGCAATTCGCGAAGTTGTTCGTACATCCATGTGCCGCCCTCTGTGTTGGCGAAGACATGGCATACGCGCAATCGGCGCTCGTGATTATTGCTTGCGGACATGGGTTTGCAGTCTAAACTCAAGCTGCGGAAATGCAGACCATAGATTCAACACCTTTGAGGCGAACCATCGTCGCCGCGAGCAATTTCCCTGGCAACCTGAAAAAGCTTTCGCTCGTTTTCCGCCATATTGTGTTGCGTGTGCACGACCCGGTACATTTGATCTGCCTGGTCTTGTAGACGCTCGCGATTCGCGAGAGCTTGTTCAACTACCGAAATTATCTGCGCATCGCTCATCCGCTCATCGACATGCACATAACCGTCGCCGAAGATGGCGCGCCCCTGGTCATTCATGTCGCCGAGCACCATCGACCTGCACGCGGGAATTTCGAAATACCTACCTACCAGATAATCGAAATTACTAACCGTCGCCAAACCGAGCCAGGACTGGTTTATTTTCCTCGCCAAGCCTTCCCCGCAGTTCGCCTGGTCGTACAAATCCTCATGAAGTTCGAGCTTAAGAATTTTAAACTTGCGCGACTTGATCAGTAATTGCGTGAGTCGATGACGGAAAGGATACGTGCTTCGCTCTGTCGATCCGTAGATTATTAGATCGTACTTCTTGCTCAGCCCGTAGTCCTTGAAGACATTCGTATCGACGTGAAGATTGATCACATAAGTCTTTAAGTCGGGGCGCAACAATTGGATTTGCCGGAGCTCCGGACAGTCATAACAGGTAATTAGGTGACGAATGTTGAGCCGGTCAAACATCTCGAAGAGCCGATTATAATCGTTCGACTGTGGGTTGAGTTTGCTACTGACCAGATCGCGGGTGATCAGATCGGGGAAGATCGACCAGTAGTGCAAGTCCGAGGTCATGAACACCAGGTTCTTCGTGTTGGCTAAACGCTTCAGCAAAGTTTTGTACGAATAGCGCTGATAAAAGAGCGCCATGAACAATGCGAATCGATCGAGAATTGTCACTTCAGCCTGACTGTCACTTGCGCGATAGTCGCGAATATCGACGACCTTAAACGAACGGTCGAATCCCTGATAAGTTCTGAAAATGTGCCGGACAAAATACTTATCAGCTTTGGTGGAGCGGACGGTGGTGATCAGCGAGAATCGCTGATTCGCATCTTGCGGTTTCGGGGGACGCCAGAACATGAGTGCTCAGCCTAACTTTGGATGGCGTACGTAATCAACCGCCATGCCCTTGGTGCGCCCGCAGAATTTTGTTAGGCTCCCGTACTCAATCGGCACCTGGTATGGCAAGAAAGCACGTCGTGATCGTCGGCGCTGGCGGACATGGACGCGAAGTCGCTGAAATTCTCTACAGTCGCAAGGATCAAGACTTCGCGGTTTTGGGATTTGTTGACGAGGCGACGCATCTTCAGAAAACGTCTATTAACGGGCTTCCCGTCCTTGGGGACTGGTCGTGGTTTGACACAGTAGAGCATGACACGGTGGCCGTGATTTGCGCCGTGGGTTTGCCCGAAGTCCGCAAGCAGTTAGTGCAACGCGCTACGGAAATCGGATTAAGCTTTTGTAACGCAATTTCGCCCTCAGCGACGATCTCGCCCGCGGCAACAATCGGCCAGGGCGTGATGGTTTTTCCTCAAGTGTCCGTCGGCCCGAACTGTTTTGTCGGCGATCACACGATTATTAATGTTGGTTCCACGGTCAGCCACGATACACGTCTGGAGCATTACGTTACTTTGAACCCCGGTGTCCATCTGGCGGGCAATGTTTCAATTGGTGAAGGTTGCAACGTGGGAATCGGCGCGGGTGTTATCCACCAGGTTTCGATTGGCGCCTGGTCCATAATTGGCGCGGGCGCGTCAGTTGTTGATGACCTGCCACAGAATGTGACGGCGGTCGGGTTGCCGGCGCGCCCGATATCAACCAGAGAAAAGGGGTGGCATGAGCGAGTTACCGGCGTTACTAGGCAATAGTCCAATCTTTCGGGAGACAGTCTCGATCGCGAGGCCGGTGGCGCCCGACTTCGACGCTCTTGAGAACGAACTTCGCGAAGTCTTCGCCAGTCGCGTACTTACCAAGGGCCCGCAGCTCGCCCGATTTGAGCAAGCGGCGGCCGAGTACCTGAACGTGAAGCATGCAATCGCCGTTTCGAGTTGCACCTCCGGTCTAATGTTGACCTACCGGGCGTTGGGATTGACAGGCAATGCGATAGTTCCGAGCTTCACTTTCATTGCCACCGTCAGTTCGTTGGTATGGGCGGGAATACACCCTCGATTTGCAGACGTGGATGAAGGGACGGCTAATCTGGATCCCGCTGCCGTCGAAGCGGCGATTACGCCGGAAACCAGTGCGATCATCGCGGTCCATGCCTTTGGCAACCCCGCTCCAATTAAGGAACTGCAGCGAATTTCTCGTGAGCGCAGCCTGGCCCTAATCTTCGACGCGGCTGGAGGGCTTGGCTCGCGGTACCAACAGCAGCCTTGCGCGGCACTCGGCGACGTTCACGTTTTCAGTCTTACTCCGACGAAACTCGCGGTCGCCGGCGAAGGTGGGTTGGTGGCCACCAACGACGAGCAACTAGCCGATAAGATTCGCATTGGTCGAGAATACGGGAACCGCGGGGATTATGACTCTGAGTTCGCGGGAATTAATGCCCGCATGCCCGAGCTAAATGCTTTGCTCGCGCGACACAGTTTGGGCCAGATCGATGAAGCGGTAAAACATCGGAATCGCATCGCGGAATTGTACAAAGACAAGCTGAGCCAGTTGCCGGGAATCACGCTGCAAGCCGTCAGTCCGGACAACCTCAGTTCATACCAGGGCTTCGCGATTACGATCAACGCCAACGCTTTCGGTCTAACGCGTGATCATTTGGCTGACGCTCTGGCGGCCGAGAACATAGAGACTCGAAGTTACTTCAACCCTCCTGTCCACCGGCAGATTGCATATCGCAATTTCGCTTCCGCCACTCCTTTACTGAGGACTGATTCGCTTGCGTCCGGAATTCTTCACCTTCCAATCTGGTCAGACATGGATCTCTCGATTGGCGAAGGTGTGTGCCGCGCGGTCGAGCGCTGCCACAAGTTTGCGCACGAAATAGTCACTGCAGGCCGCCCGTCTTCCATGGCCCAGCTCATCAGCGTTCCGGCGAGCTAAGTTAGATACGTTTATGGCTGGCGACTGGCCGGCGGGAAAATGCGCTGATTGTTTGGCGCGACCAGGAAACTAACGGCTGAACGGTTGCATCGCGCAGGATATTCGCATTGTTTTCTCCGGCAATGCCGGTTGCGGGGTACTCGTTGGCACTTGGGCGGTAATACGTTCCAAACACGATATCAATGAACGGCAAAAAGGTCGCGAAGTTTTTGTCTCGATGCTCCGGATCGATCGAATGGTGAATCCGATGCCATTGCGGGCCGGAGATCACCGGCGTCAGAGGGCCAAACGGGAGGCGCACGTTGGCGTGATTTAGGAAGGGCCAAAATCGAAACATGACCAGGCTGACCCAGGCGTGTGGCGAGCGCCCGATGATAATCAACAACGGAAAATAAAACGCGATTGAGAGAATGATGCTAAACAGGTGATGTCTGGTCTGCGTCGTAGCGTTCAGAGCGGTTTCGCTGTGATGAAACCGGTGGGTCTGCCAGAGGAATAAGGACTTGTGCTGCCATCGATGCAGCCAGTATTGGAAAAAGTCCCAAGTGACTACATACAAAATAGCCAGGACAATTTGCGCCGGAACTCCATTTTCAGGTACGAGTACCGTGAATAGAAGACTCCCGCCGATCGCCCGCAGGATTACGTCGGCCACTACGTTAGCTACTGGCTGAGCGACGAAAATCATCAGGCCGAGAATCACTGGAACATATACCAGGTTTATTAACCGCTTGACGAAGTTCTGACCTTTTTCGGCGGGCGCCAGCAGCTCAAAAGGATAGAAAACCAGCGACACCAGGACCACGTAACCAACGAGCTTTACATAGGCGCTCACGGCTTCACTCGTTACCGCAAAGCCGCTGAGAAGCCCTATGTGTACTGAGACTGTTCCAAAGGTTGGCACGATCAATCTGCGAATCTGGTGATCACGTCGAGACGTTAAATGCCTTGCCTGCGGGCGCTTCTCTACCGTCAATCAATCAGCGACTTTTCTGAATACCATTTCATGGTCGAGAAACTCGACCAATTTGTAAACCTGGTCCGGCGTCGCAAAGGTCGTGCGAGTTCCTCACTACCATGAGGGGCGTTCCGGATTGGTGGAGCCGAGGGGGATCGAACCCCTGACCTCTTGAATGCCATTCAAGCGCTCTCCCAGCTGAGCTACGGCCCCAATTCGTCGCACCTTTCTCGCGACCGGTGCAGTTCGTGATGCGAGCAATGATAGAGGAGAAGATGCGCGGATTCAAAGTGTGCTTATGTTTTCCAGAAGGTTAAACGCTTGACGCTGGGAACTGATCAGAGCTAGGCTGCGGTTGTCGCGACGAAGAACTTAGCGGCAATTACAATGAGTGAACAACTCTACGGCTATCGCTATTATTACCGTTCGCAGTCCTTAGGACTGACGGTTGGGCGATGGGCTGTCGCGAGTTGAAGTAGACTCAAGACAATTTCACAAGCCGGCCATCGGTCCTCGAGGGATCGGTGGCCGGTTTAGTTTTTGGAGTAAGAACACTCGCGGAGAGCAGCTTAGAAACAGTCCCGAAGGGACGAGATGTTTATAGACCCCGAGTCATTTTGTTAGTTTTCTGAAGCCAGTTTCATTGGCAACAGAACCTTTGATTATCTTGCTCCTAACGGAGCTTTGAATTCTTGAATCGCACGGTTCTATAAAGATCCTGCTGCTACTCAGCTTTGTTTGGGGGACACACAAAGATGACCATTCAAACAGATACATTTGCCGGACAATCACTACTTTCTGATCACGTCGACGCACGACCGGTAACCACAGATGACGCTACGGCCGGTCGTAACGACATCGTGCAACTCGATCCCGATCATCCGGGATTTCGTGACGCCGATTATCGTGCGCGCAGAAATCAAATCGCACAGCTGGCGATGGATTATCAACCGGGTGAGCCAATCCCAGATGCGCCATACACCGATGACGAGCACCGCGTCTGGCAAACGATCTGGCGCGCACTGGGGCCGGCGCACCGGGAGCACGCGTGCGCGCAGTACCTGGAAGCGATTCAGCGACTGAGCTTTTCAGACGATCGCATTCCGCAATTACGCGAAGTGAACAAGCGAGTGGAGGCCATCAGCGGCTTTCGTCTCGAGCCGGTCGCGGGACTGGTGCAGCCTCGTGTGTTTCTCGAGAATCTTGCCGACGGAGTTTTCCTGTGCACGCAATACATTCGGCATCACTCGACGCCGATGTATACGCCGGAGCCGGATGTAGTCCACGAAATTGTCGGCCATGGCGTGACGCTGGCGTGCCCGGAACTCGCGGCGCTAAATCGTCAATTCGGACAAGCGGTGAAGCGAGCGAAGTCGCCAGATGAGCTCGAGACCCTCTCTCGCATTTACTGGTTCACGATAGAGTTCGGGGTGCTGCGTGAGAATGGAAAACTGAAAGCGTACGGCACCGGCCTGTTGTCTTCGGCGGGAGAGTTGGAAGAGATGCATGAAGCCGAGTTGCGGCCGCTCGATCTCTCCGCCGTAACTGCGCAAACGTACGACCCGACGCGTTTCCAGCCGGTGCTGTTTTGCGCCGACTCG
>DATNEI010000209.1:0-4287 GCA_035606795.1 Pyrinomonadaceae bacterium | reverse complement strand
TTATGCGACTAGTGTTGGCGGCGCCCGCGATTGCTGCGGCCAAATTGCGACTGCGGCGCGCGCTTACCACTCTCAAACCTGACGTCATTCATACGAACGGCTTCAAGATGCACGTGTTGGGTGCGCTCGCGAAGCCTCGTGGCACTCCGCTGATTTGGCACATTCACGACTATGTCAGTTCGCGTCCGTTGATGGCCAGATTAATCAAGCTCTTATGCAATCGGTGCGCTTTGATCATCGCAAACTCGGAAAGTGTGAAGCGCGACGTTGAAGCAGTTTGCGGGCCCGGCGTGAAAGTGCAGACGGTCTATAACGCGGTGGACACGACAGAGTTTTCTCCGGACGGGGAGCGTTTGGATTTGGACAGTTTATCCGGACTGGCGGTCAACGGCTCGCGGGAAAAGTATGTACGCATCGGATTGCTGGCGACGTTCGGTCGTTGGAAAGGACACGACGTGTTCCTGCGCGCGTTGTCTTTGTTGCCGCCGGATGTGACTTGGCGCGCTTATATTATCGGCGACGCAATTTATCAGACCGACGGCAGCCAGTTTTCACGTGAGGAGCTGCAATCGTTGGCGGAGCAACTCGGCGTTTCCGATCGCGTCGGCTTTACGGGTTTTGTCGAGCGACCCGCGGCCGCGATCCGCGCCTTGGATATTGTCGTTCACGCCAGCATTCAACCCGAACCATTCGGCCTCACGATCGTCGAAGCGATGGCCTGCGGCCGTCCGGTAATCATCAGCAATGCGGGCGGCGCCGTAGAGTTGATCCAGATGAATGGCAATGGGTCGTCCTCCCACTCAGGTGAATTAATCCGGATCGCGCTAAGTCACACTCCTGGAAGCGCCCAGGAATTAGCTGAGCAGATTGTGGAGTTATCAAAGGATTCGGGCTTGCGTGCTGCGATGGTGACGGCGAGCCGAGCAAGTGTCGAACATAGATTTAATCTTCAAGCCATTTGCGGTGAATTAACCTCTCTTTATCAATCGGTTCTCTGATGTCCTCCTCAACAAATGGCGCACCGGAAGATCCGCTCAGTCGCGAGAACTGGATGCAACCGGTCCGCTGGGTGCCGCGCGAAACGAACTCCTTATTGGAAGTTGGCTGCAACGTCGGAGAGCACTTGGGTTCCTGTGCGGCGATCTATCCACAGATCGAACTGTCGGGAATCGACATAAACCCAGCTGCGGTTGCCAAAGCGCGAGAGAACTTGCCACATGCCGATCTTCGCGAGGGGAGTGCCGCCCAGCTTCCATTTTCTGATAGCAGTTTTGATTGTGTCATGTGCATCGAGGTCCTGGAACACATCCCGTCAAGTCTTCGAAAACAGGCTTTGGACGAAATCCGCCGCGTTGTGCGTCCCGGAGGTCGTTTCTTGTTACGCGTACCTCATGCGGGCATGTTCGCCTTTTTGGACTCGAATAACCTGCGATTTAGGATGCCGCGTCTATATCGTGCTTTGCTGGGTGAAGGTCGGAGAGATGCGGGTTATAGCGGCGGATCCGCTGACGTTGTTTGGCATCACCACTTTTCCCGTGTCGAGCTGGACTCACTCTTGGCTGAAGGATGGGAACTTGAGGCCTCGCGTACTGGCGGACTCCTTCTGTTTCCTCTAACCGGTATCGCGTTGTGGCCATTCTATCGGCTACGGCGGACAAACAATTCAATGTATCGGTTCCTGCACCGTATCGCTGCTTTTGATATTGCACGTGATTATGGCGCGGCCTCTTTTGACATTTTGTTGGTTCTAAAAAAGCTCTGATGTGCGCGTCCTGGTCTTAAAGCAACGATCTGAAGGGTGGATGAGAGTATTGAGTTTCAACAGGACCAGAGACTACGGAAAGAGTTTGCGCCGATTTTACCGCTACTTATCGGTCGTCGTCCCGTGGCGACGGACGGGGGCAGAGTTTGCGGCCCAGTGGGCCGCTACGTCAGTTGGCTCGCCACCTGCTACCCCCATACGAGACCGGTCTACCCTTGAGTCGTTCTTCGATGCAAGGGTAGAAGGACCTGGCATCTGGAAGTGGCAACACTACTTTGACATTTACCACCGGCATTTCAACGCGCTCCGCCACCGCGACAATCTCGTAATCCTTGAAATCGGCATCTATTCCGGCGGTTCGCTGGACATGTGGAGGGAGTACTTCGGGCCATGCGCGACGATCTACGGAGTGGACATCGAATCAGCCTGTCGGGCTTACGAACGGCAGGGCACTTCGGTCTTAATTGGTGACCAGGCTGATCGGACGTTCTGGCGTCGTGTGCTCGCCGATGGCACCCTTCCGACACCAGACATTGTGATCGATGACGGCGGGCACACACCCGAGCAACAGCGAGTCACGTTAGAGGAACTTCTTCCCCGTATCCGTCCCGGCGGGGTCTACCTTTGTGAAGACGTTCACGGGCAAGACAACGCGTTCGCCGCATTTGTCTCCGGATTAGCCGACCGGCTGAATGGGAATGAGGGGGAAAGTTCTGATCCGACCAACCCGAAACGCCGGCTCGTCGTTCCCACGAACGGCGTTCAGGCGACGATCCATTCGGTTCACCTTTACCCGTTTGTGGTGGTGATCGAAAAGCGGAACGCCCCGTTGTCGGAACTTATCGCGCCCAAGCAAGGGTCGCAGTGGGAACCATTTCTCCGTTAACGTAGTCAATAAAAATTCTTTAGACGGATTCAATTAGCGTCGTCATCCCTCTAGATGTTAGACAATGCGCGTCCTTCACGTTCATAGCGGAAATCTTTTTGGAGGCGTCGAAACAATGATGCTGACGCAAGCGCGCCATCAGCATCTGTGTCCCTCTCTGGAATTTGAGTTCGCGCTGTGTTTCGCGGGCCGTTTGCGTGATGAGCTGGTCGCGACAGGAGCACCGGTTCATGATCTGGGCGCAGTCAGGTTGCGAGATCCGCTATCGGTTCGCCGAGCGCGCAAGCACCTGGAGGAACTTGTGCGGGCAGAGAAGTTCAATGCTGTGGTGACGCATTCGTGCTGGACGCAAGCGGCATTTGGGCCCAGCGTGCGCGCGGCAGCCGCGCCACTTGTCTTCTATTTGCACGCCCCGCCTGATGGTAGTCATTGGCTAGAGCGGTTGGCGAAGCGAACGCGGCCCGATCTAATCCTGGGCAACAGCAAGTACTCAACCGAATCTGTGTCCGTGCTCTATCCAAACACCACGGTAGAGATCGTTTACTGTCCAGTTTCTCCACCGCAAATGAATGCACCCTCAGTCAGGGCCGCGAAGAGGGTTGAACTTGCGACTTCTGAAAGCGCCACCGTGATTGTCCAAGTCGGAAGGATGGAGCGGTGGAAGGGTTACGACACACATCTCCAGGCGCTAGCTAAGCTAGACAAAACGTTAGACTGGGTGTGCTGGATAGTGGGCGGCGCCCAACGCGCCTCAGAGCGTAAATACTTTGATGAGCTAAAAGACCTGGCGCGGGAGCTTGGGATTGGGGAGCGTGTTCGGTTTGCTGGCCAGCGTGACGACGTTAACGAACTTCTCGGCGCCGCGGATGTCTATTGCCAACCAAACACCGCTGGCGAGCCGTTCGGAATCAGTTTCATTGAAGCTCTGTACGCCGGCTTGCCCGTGGTGACGAGCGATACGGGAGCTGCGCGAGAAATTGTCGATGAGACTTGCGGCGTACGCGTTCCTGCCGGCGAGGTCGAAACTTTAGCCCAGGAGTTGCGACGGTTGATCGAAAGTCATGACCTGCGCGTCCAACTTGGACAGCGGGGACGCAGACGCGCCGAGCAGTTGTGCGATCCCGGGACTCAACTTCACAAGTTCCAAAGCTGCATCAATTCACTTAATCATCGACGTCAGGCTATCGCATGAGCGCCACGGTTGTTCAGCAGATAGATTCGCATGTTGAAGCGCGGGCGCGGCAAACGCTCGGCATTAGCGATCCGGCGATTTATCAAATGGTCGCTGACCTGATAAAAGGTCGAAATTTGACAGGCAATGTGCTCGTTGACGTCGGCTGCGGCGAGGGACAGCTCTGGCCGCATGTCAGAGAACGGTTTGGTAAATACGTCGGAGTTGACTGTATTCGTTACGATGACTTTCCGGCTTCCGGCGAATTCCATCTAGCCAACTTAGATACTGGGCAAAAAGACTTGCCTGATAATTACGCCGATGTGGTAGTCGCGGTTGAAACAATCGAGCACCTTGAGAATCCCTGGGCGTTCATGCGCGAGCTTGTGCGCGTGGCGAAACCGGGAGCTTCGGTAATCGTGACAACCCCAAACCAACTGAGCTTTCTGAGTTTGCTGACGCTAATCG
>DATNEI010000194.1:0-10632 GCA_035606795.1 Pyrinomonadaceae bacterium | reverse complement strand
AAAAAAAAAAAACAAGAAAATATTCCCGAGAACACGATCGGAGAACTCTTACGAACATGAGTGAAGACCAAAAGCGCACTGTTTTGGTTGTTGAGGACGTGGACGAAATTACCTCGAACATGACCTCGGCGTTGACAAAACGCGGCCATCGCGTCGTCCACGCGTCGAATGCAGAAGATGCGCTTCAAATGGCAGAAGCTAATCGGCCGGCGATGATTCTGACCGACCTTGACCTGCCAACTTTTGACAACCTGCTTAGCCTGCTCCGCGCTCACCGGACCCTGGGAAACCTCAAGGTGGCAATCATCGACATCTACCACCCCAAAATTAAAGATGAACGCGTGAATGTGCTCACCGATTTTCAGGCATTGGACGACTTGATGAACTCGTCACAAGAATTCAAACCCAAATCCTGAGTTTGTGTCTCAAACCGTACAGACCTGCGGGTCTATAATTTCCACCGCAGGCCAAGAAACTCAGGTGACCGTTTTTGGATTGAAGAACTGAGACAGAACCGGGTTTCTCAGCCTGCACCATAATCTCTCTAACCCGACAGAAAGCTGAGGGCCCCCGGTGATAAAACCTCAGGAGGGCACGTGGTACATCGTCGTCACGTGCGAGCAGTGTAGTTCGACGATTTACCTCTTCCCGGATTTGACCGAAGGCAAGAGCCACCTCGACGCCAACTACATCGTGACCTGTCCGGGGTGTAATCATAAAGGCGGTTACAAAGCGCGCCACTACTTCCATTCTGCGCAGACGGATGGTCATTCTGCGCAGACGGATGGTCATTCCGGGCAGACGGATGACTTGATTTCCCGCTCTACCTCTGGGGAATTGCGTTGAGGGATGAGATTTATGCCCTCTCCCCCTGGGAGAGGGTTGGGGTGAGGGACGAAGTTAGCAGAGGGTAATCCAAAGTTATTCTTTCTTACTCACCCGGCTCACTCTTCCTTTTTCCAAGCAGTGCGAGATAACCTGCAATCTCCTCTAAAAACGACTCGGTATCATTCAACACTCGGTCGTTTGTAAACCGCACGCACGAATTCCTTGATGGTTAAGATACGTGTCCCGGAACTGGTCGTGCTGCCATTGCTCGTTTTGCTCGTGGACCGCGCCATCACACTCGATTGCCAATTGCGGTTCACGACAGTAGAAATCAACAACATATAGTCCAATCTAATGCTGACGTCTGAACTTAAAGCCGAGCATCCTTCGATCGCGCAGAAGTTGCCATGCAAAAGTTTCAGCTTCCGTTTGATCTTTTCGCAACTCACGCGCGAGCTTGAGCAAACCTGAAAACTCGTAACCGCCGCGGTACTGGCGTTGCTTGTGAATGACTAACCTCCAAAGAAAAGAGTGGAGTCTGCCTTGCTAAGCTTCGCACCCTCACCCCAACCCTCTCCCAAAGGGAGAGGGAGAATGCGCCGAAGAATTCTACGAGACCCGCCCGAAGTCATCGTCCAGCCGGACGATGTCGTCTTCTCCGAGGTAACTTCCTCTTTGCACTTCAACGAAGACCAGCAACTCTGTCCCGGGGTTTTCGATCCGGTGCGCTGCACCAACCGGAATGTCAATGGCCTCGCCTGACGTGACCGATATCTCGCGATCATTGAGCGTGACTCTTGCGGTTCCCTGCACCACGAACCAATGCTCGGCGCGCTGCGCATGTTTCTGATAACTAAGTCGCTTACCCGCCAGGACCTCGATCCGTTTGATCTTGTAGTTGTCCCCTTCATCCAGAACGGTAAAGGTTCCCCACGGGCGTCGATCGAATTTGGGTGAGTTATCGATGGTAGTTTCAGCCATTTAGCGCTCCAGAGTTTTGCCCCGTCTCAACATTTTCAAAACGCATAATAGCCGATTATCTCCGGCGCGGCACCGGCTTTGCTTTCCCATATCGCTGTAGTCTGACGCTTCGAAAACGCTTCCTTTCCCGCTGTCGCGCGTTCGGTTAACCAACACGTAGTGTTACCGAACTAGTACGGAAGGGGCTTTGTTTGAAGGACCGATAGAAGGAGGAACCCGAACATGTCAGAACGTGGCGGATCGAGTGCCGGCGTCGTCGCCGTGCTGGTAATTTTTGTAATTCTGGTGGTCGTGGCGTTGTTTTTCTTCGGCGGCAAGCTCTTCAACCGTGGCGGCGGCACCCAAATTAACGTGACCACACCCAAGTCTTAGAAAGGAGAACGCGATGCGCAACTTCAGAGATCAGCAAGGCAAGCTTGGCTACATCCTTCTCTGGCTGATGGGCGTTCCTGTCAGCGTGCTCATCCTCATTTTCCTGCTGCGTGGCTGCACTTAAGAACGTTAGAGGTCAGACATCTGATGTCAGAAGTCAGAGGATATCAGAGCTCCGCTATCTGAAGTTGAAGTGAACATTAGTAAGATTGCGAAGTGCCATCTGATATCCGATGTCTGACCTCTGACCTCTGATGTCTGACCTCTGACTTCTACCTTCATGACCACGACCGAGCGGATTCATGCGAATGGCATTTTGCGAATGGGAACGCCCGAGCGTGGTTTTCGTTATCGTCGAGTTGACGGCGGCAAGGTTACGCAAAAAGACTTTGCGCGCATTCGCCAGTTACGAATCCCGCCGGCATGGACCGACGTTGCGATCAACTCAGCTGAAAACGGCCGCGTCCAAGTCGTGGGACGTGATGCCGTTGGACGCTGGCAGTATCTCTATCATGAAAGTCATGTTCGCCGCCGCGAGCGTGAAAAATTCCATCGCATTATTAGATTTGCCGCGGCTTTGCCGGTGATGCGTCGCGCGGTCAAACGCGATTTGCGCCGTCCCGGTTTGCCGAAAGAACGGGTGCTGGCGGGCATCGTGCGAATTCTGTCAAAGGCCTTTCTCCGCCCGGGCAGCGAAGTCTATGCCAGCGAAAATGGCAGTTACGGAGTCGCCACCTTGCGCCCGCGGCACGTCAGCGTCAAAGGTTCGACGATTACCTTTCGCTTCCGCGGCAAGTCCGGCGTGAAGCATGAAACCCAGATCGAAGACGCCCCCGTTGCCCGCCTGGTTCGTCAACTCCTGAAGAGTTCCAATCGTCGCGTCTTTAAGTACGAAAATGGCGACGGACAACTGGTCGACGTCAAAGCGCAGACGATCAACGCCTACATTCGTGACGTTATGAGCGGCAGTTTCAGCGCCAAGGATTTCCGCACGTGGTCGGGCACGCTGGTGTGCGCCTGCTCACTCGCGCGACGACGCCAGGAGGATCCCGAGCATGAGCGCTCAGTGAAACGAATGGTGACGGCGGCTATCAAAGAAACAGCAGAAGCGCTCGGCAACACGCCGGCCGTCTGTCGCAGTGCGTACATCTGTCCGGCCGTAATCGCTGCTTTCGAAAAAGACAAGACGATTAGCGACTATTTCAATAACATCACGCAGGTCGGATCAAACCGTTCAGCGAAACTGCATCCGGCGGAAAAAGCCTTGTTGAGTTTGTTAAAGAAAGAGATGGGTGGTGGATAGACGGAGTCAGTACCGGGAGCCGTAGCGACCGGGTGTTTCCTCTGACGCGAGATGAGTTGTCATGCTAATTGAAACCCGGTCGCTACCGCTCCCGGTACTGAACGCGCTGCCAGCAAGGACAGCGAAAGCTATTCGTCAAAGTCTCTGTTCTTCGGATGCTTGTCGGTGAATAGAATTGTACCGGCGAGAAACAATGAGGCAACGGCAGCGAGCATGAAGAAGATCATCGCGATTCCCGGATAACCCCAAATCGTGAAGGATGTTTCGACACGCATCATCAGCGCGGCGCCAATGATGAGCGCAGCCAAAATCAATCCCAGGGTGATGCGATTGGCGATCTTTTGCAGCCCCGACATCATCACCTTCTCGTCAATCGCATCGACGCCAATCCTCAGTTCGTTGTTACCGACCGCGTCCAGAATCTTGTTGACGCGACCAGGCAAACGCTCGGCGAACTCTTTCACTTCGACGATGCGGCTCATGACGCTGCCGGGCTCGACGCTGCTCGCAAGTTTTCGCGTGAGGATACCCGAGGCCTCTTCGCGAATGACTGCGTTGGGATCGAAGTCCGGCGCCAGGGTGTAGACCACCTGATCCAGATTCAGCAGAGCCTTCGCAATCAGCGTGAACTGTTGCGGCATGCGCATCCAGCAGTCAGCCGAAATGCGAGTTATTTCGAGCGTCACCCGGCCCGCATCGATCTGATCGAGGGTAGCGTCGGCGTGCCGTGCGACTAGACGCCGGATTCTGTTTTTATATTCGGTCTTGTCAAAATTCGCCTTGGGCTCACCCATTCTCAGGCAGACTTCGGCGGCTTCGTCTCCGCGGCCCTCGCTCACCGCGAGCAACAACCGCAACAGATTCTCCTGAAAGCGCGTGCCGACGTGACCGACCATTCCGAGGTCGAGCAAGGCAATCTGATTGTCTTCAGTCAGGAATACATTTCCCGGGTGGGGATCGGCATGAAAGAAACCATCCACCAGAAATTGCTTCAGGTAAGCGCGGAACAATTCCTCAGACAGCGCCATGCCATCAATTTCCAGCAACCGCAAAGGACTGATGTCGGTGATTTTCTTCCCCGGAATGTAATCCATCGTCAGCACGCGCGAGGTCGTATAGTCGTCGATTGGTTCGGGAATGACGATGTGTTCGAAGTCGCGCAGGCTGTCACGCAACTTCAAGAGGTTGGTCGCTTCTCTCTTGAAATCGAGTTCGCGTAAAAGGCTGCGGCGCAATTCCGCCAGCAAATTGCCGAATTCATAACGCCGTCCGGTTTCCGTGTGCGCATCGATAAACTCGGCGGCTTGTTCCAGCGCTTCCAGGTCCTCAACAATCTGATCGCGAATATTCGGTCGCTGAACTTTAACCACTACCAGGCGACCATCGCGCATCTCGGCGCGGTGCACCTGCGACAGCGAGGCGGCAGCGGTAGGCTCGCGTTCGAAGTTCCTGAACAGCTTGGACAGTCGAGCGCCCAGTTCCGCGGATACAATTTGCTCTACTTCTTCGATGGGGAACGGCTCGACGTTGTCCTGCAAACGCGACAACGCTTCCAGGTAAGGCTCGGGCATGATGTCGGGGCGGGTCGACAGCAACTGCCCGAGCTTGATGAATGTTGGACCAAGTTTTTCGAGGTCGTCCGCCAGTTCCTGGGCTTTCGGACTGGTCGTGGTGGCCACCGCGCGCTCCGGAGCCTTGCCCACGAGCGTGAGGCTGGACTGCTCGACCAGGTCGCTGCGGCCATACTTGATAAGCAACGCGACGATGTCTTTGTAGCGCTTCAGGCGTTCAGGTTTGAGTGAAAGGACCATAGTTAATTTTAGTTTCGGTTAATTTTAGTTTTGTCGCCGCCTCATCATCGAACCAATGGAAGCGGCGACTATCGTCATGCACGAAATTAACGCCAGCCAGAACCAACCGGTGAGCTGTTCAGAAATGACGACCGCATTTTCATTCGCCCTGCTGCGTTCGCGATTCATTACGAACGCCGTGACTGCGCCACAAACTGCGCTCAGGATGGCCGCGACTTTCGATTCTTCCTTCCACGCCCGCATCAGATTGAAAGCCACCACGGCGAGCATCAGAATCGGCACCAGCCACAACAGCGCGCTTTCGTTTCGCGCCAGCTGAAATCCGCTGAGCGAATCCCTCGCCCCGGCACAGCTCACCTGTACCCAGGGCAGAAAGAAACAGATGAGCACGATGACCGCCGCGCTTGCGTTAAATCGCCGGAACATATTTATATTGCCGATTTTTGATTGCCGATTGCCGATTGAAATCTAGTCAAGTAGAAATCCAGCTTACTTCTGAAGTTCAATCGGAAATCGGAAATTGGCAATCGGCAATGTTTCTTACGCCGCCTGGGAAATCGCTTCCACGACTTCGGCGGTCTTGTTGGGCTTTTCGACCCGAGTCGCAATGTCCGCCTGCGCAATGATTCCTACCAGTCGATCGTTCTCGTCGACTATGGGAATTCGGCGCACGTGATTGGCTTCCATCAAATGCACTGCGTCATTTAAGTCATCGTCGGAGCGGCAAGTGTTCACGCCGGTGGTCATGACTTCTTCGATTTTCGTGTTCTTGGGGTCGAGACCTTCGGCGACCACCTTCAGCGCCAAGTCGCGGTCCGTGACGATGCCTTCGAGTTTCCTGGTCTGCTTGTCGCTCACGATCGGAATCGGTCCGACGTCTTCCGACTTCATCAACTGCGCCGCGTCGAACGCCGTGTCTGTCGTCAAACAGCAAGCCGGATCTTTTGTCATCACTTCACTACACTTCATTTCTGTCTCCTTTTCATCATTGCCTTCTTCAAGTTTTGCGCGCTTGTCGCTGAACAGTTCCAGCGCCAACGGTATCGTGCTTAGACCGCCAAGAATCACTAACGCCAACCCGGCGCCGCGACGCTGATCTTTGTTGAGTCTGTCCTTCACCAAAAGACCAACGCCCAGGCCGATTGCCGCCCGTGTGCCCGCGATCAGAATCAACTCCGGAAGAGTTATTGGTCGCTCTCTCAGCTTCATTTCATCACCCCATCACGCGGCTTTGCCGCGTGCTTTGGCCGAGGATGTTTCGGAAATCTCGACGCGGCGCGGTTTTGATTCCGTGCGCTTGGGCGCTTCCAGAGTTACTTCGAGCACGCCGTTGCGAAAAGTGGCATCGGCATTTTCAGCATCGACGCCGTCAGGCAGCGGCACCCGGCGATAAAATTTTCCGTAAGTGCGTTCGCTGCGATAGAAGCCCTCGCGGTTCTCCTCTGCTTCGCTGTGCCGCTCTCCTTCGATCGTGATCGCGTCATTGTCGATTTCGATGTTGACATCATCTTTGGTCAGGCCCGGCAAGTCGGCGCGCACGATCAATTCACCGTCGCGCTCAAAGATTTCGACTTGGGGCGCCCATAACCCGTGCTCGGTGCCGGGAGCCAGCCGGCCTAGACTGAAGTCGCCAAACAATTTATCCATTTCTTCACCGAACCGGCGCATGAACTCGAATGGTGTGGCTACGAGGCGCGCGCCGATGTTAGTCACCTCTTCGCGCTTTTGCGGCGGCTTTGCGCTGGCCACTCTGGTTCGGTGCTTGTTGTTTCGTCTTGTCATAAGAGTACCTCCTGTCCGAACATCTTTATTTACATGATTGCTGTTGGTTTCGCGTACACATTTCCGTCGGAATGCGTTCGGTTCCGGCTCAACATATGCGTATTTTCGAAGACCTGAAGCCTTCGCATGTTTGTTGTGCAACCTGAGTGCCGACTGCCGGCGCCGGTTCAGCAGCGCACGTTTTCAGCAATAGCAAAACGGAAAGTTTTTCGGTAGCATCTCCGCGGTCAGTAGAAGCCATCATGAGCACACCCGCGAAATCAGCCGCGCAGATTCTTACTACCGAACAAATTCGCAAGCAGTTCCCAGCGACTGAGCGTCGTCACAACGATTATCCAGTCGCATACTTTGACGCGCCCGGCGGGACGCAGACGCCAAAGGTCGTCGTCGACGCCGTTGCGGATTACCTGCTAAACCACAACGCGAATACGCACTGGGAATACCCGACCAGCCACGAAACGGATGCGATAATTCTTTCCGCGCGCCAAACGTTTGCGGATTTCCTGAACGCGACGGCAGATGAAATTGCGTTCGGACCAAACACCACCACGATGATTTATCACCTGTCGCGCGCGCTGGGCAGAACGATGCAGCCGGGCGATGAAGTTGTCATAACTGAGCTCGAGCATCATGCGAATGTTGCTCCCTGGCAGGCGTTGGTCGTCGAACGTGGTGTGACATTAAAAGTGGCACAGATGGATCCGGAGTCAGGCCAACTCGATTGGAACGATTTTGAGCGGCTGGTAACGAACAAGACGAAAGTTGTGGCGTTCGGCGCAGGCTGTAACGCGCTGGGAACGGTGAACGATTTTCGCCGCGCAGTTGAATTGGCACATTCAGTCGGCGCGCTCGCGTTGGTTGACGCTGTGCACTACGCACCGTATTTCCTGTGTGACGTGAAAGAGATGGATTGCGATTTTCTGACCTGCTCGGCCTACAAGTTTTACGGGCCGCACGTCAGTGTGTTCTACGGGAAGAAACATCTGTTGGAGTCGGTCGATTTTCCGAAGTTGCAGCCCGCTCCCGACGCCGCGCCCGAACGCGTCGAGATGGGCACACAAATTCACGAAGGCATCGCCGGCGCAGCCGCGGCCGTCGATTTTTATGCGTCACTGGCTGGTTACAGAACCGCGAACGATAGTGAGCGGGACGATGATTCAACGTTGAGCAGGCGGGAAGCTTTGCGGTGCGCCTTCGCCGGTCTCCGCGCCCACAGCGCGCCTCAGGTTCAACGATTGTGGGAGGCGCTATTAAACATTGACGGCGTGCGCCTTTACGGACCGCCACCGCACGTCGCGCGCACACCGACAGTTTCCTTTGTCGTCAAGAACGTCGCATCAACGGAAGTTGCGCGCCGATTGTCGCAACTCGGGTTGTTCGTTTCGCACGGCGACTTCTATGCGCAGACGGTTGTCGATCGTTTAGGCTTGCAACCTGAAGGATTAGTGCGCGTGGGCTGTGCGTGTTACACCAGCGATGATGAGGTAGAGCGGTTGATTGAAGCAATCAAAGAGCTGGCGATATGAGGTCAGTACCGGGAGCGGTAGCGACCGGGTAGCGATGCGCATTCTTTCAAGACCCGGTCGCTACCGCTTCCGGTACTGACTGCGACTTACAATGAAGCAATACCACGAAATTCTTCGTTCAATCCTCGAGCGCGGCACGGAGCACGACGACCGCACCGGCGTCGGCACGATTTCACATTTCGGATTTCAGACGCGCTTCGATTTGCGAGAAGGATTTCCCATCGTTACGACCAAGCGCGTTCCGTTCCGCTGGATTGCTGAAGAGTTGTTTTGGTTTCTTTCAGGCGACACGAACGAAGCGAACCTGCGCGCGCGCGGCGTAGACATTTGGAAGGAGTGGGCGGACGAGGAACACACGCGCCGCTTTGGACGCGAGGCCGGCGACCTCGGGCCGATTTATGGATATCTCTGGCGTTCGTTCGGCGGTCAATATCCCAAACGCGACGGCGTCGATCAGATTGCGCGACTGATCAATGAAATCGAAGCGAATCCTAACTCGCGCCGGCTGATCGTTAGTGGCTGGGACCCGCGCGAATGCGACAACGTCGATCTGCCACCGTGTCATACATTGTTCCAATTCAAGATCGAGCAAACCGGGAGCGCGACAGCCTCGCCCGGCGCTGGCTCCGGGAGCGCGGGCATCCTGCCCGCATCTCGTCCGGGGAGCGCGGGCATCCGGCCCACATCGCGTCCGGGGAGCGCGGGCATCCTGCCCGCATCTCGTCCGATTTTGCACTGCCAACTTTATCAACGCTCAGCCGACGCATTTCTCGGAGTGCCTTTCAACATCAGCTCGTACGCGTTGTTGACGCACCTGGTGGCGCACGTTTGCGGTTTGCAGGCCGGTGAATTCATATACACGCTCGGTGATTACCACATCTACCAGAACCACTTGGATCAGGTTCACGAAGTTCTGTCCCGTGAGCCCTTGCCATTGCCAAAACTTCAAATCAACGATCCGGACAACAAATTGCGCGGATTAGCAGGGCTTCTCAACTTCCGCTACGAACACCTCGCCTTAGTCGGTTACGAATCGCACGCCAAAATTGCTGCTCCCGTGGCGGTGTGATTCCACTTGCGCTAATCTCTCTTCAACACGCTTACTAATTTGATTTGAGATGATCGCAGTTCGTCCACTTCCATTTCTGTCTCTCGCGTGCGCGACTCTTCTGTTGTCGTGCTGTGGGGCGATTGCGCAAACGACGCAATCTCCGCTGCCGCCACCGACGGGCTATGTGAACGACTATGCGGGAGTCATTGATAGCGCCACTAAAGAGAGAATGGAAACGACGCTTACCAACCTCGATCATGAACAGCAGATTCAATTCTTCGTTGTCACCATCGACAGTACCAAAGGGCAAGACATTTTCGATTACAGTCTGGCGGTGGCGAGGGGTTGGGGCATTGGCTCGAAAGACACGAGCAAGCCAAGCTTGTTGTTGCTGGTGGCGATTTCGGATCGAAAATATCAGGATCAGGTTAGCCGGCACCTCGAAGGCGATCTTCCCGATGGACTTACCGGCCAAATTAAGCGCGAGAATCTTGTGCCGGCTTTTCGCGCAGGTGAATATGGCAAAGGCTTAGAAGACACGATAAACGCGTACATTACCGAAGTTGCCGCGAAGCGCGGCTTCAGTACTGACAAAATTTTTGCGCCCGGCCTCACTGCTCCCAGCCGGCCCAACAAGAACAATAACGTATGCGTGTCAGCACTAATCGTTCTGCTGATTGCCATCTTCATTCTCGTCGTAGTTGGTCGGATGGGAAGAGGCGGTCGCGGCGGTGGGGGCGGCAACTGGCTTTTTTGGCTCTTGTACAGCATGTTCATGAGTGGCGGGCGCGGCTCCGGCTCCAGCGGCTGGAGCAGCGGAGGCTTCGGCGGCTTCGGTGGTTCGAGTGGCGGCGGCGGAGGTTTTGGCGGCTTTGGCGGCGCTGGTGGAGGGGGCGATTTTGGCGGTGGCGGTTCCGGCGGCAGTTGGTAGAGGCGCACGAATTGCTGGTGACGAGTCTCGATCAGGACCCCAAATAA
>DATNEI010000175.1:0-16209 GCA_035606795.1 Pyrinomonadaceae bacterium | reverse complement strand
TCTTTAGAAGAGCCACCCCCAAGAACGTCGATAGATTCTTCCGCCGCGGTCAACTTTTTTCTGCCGCCGCTTTTTCACTAGGTCACGGCGGCAACGACGCGCAGAAGACGATGGGCATCATTACGGCGGTGCTGACAGCCGGCGGCGTCGCCGGACTGACTTACGGACCAAACGGCACGCTGCCGAAGATTCCTTTTTGGGTGGTCATGTCAGCGCACGCCGCGATCGCGCTGGGTACATTGTCCGGTGGTTGGCGCATCGTGCACACGATGGGCTCAAAGATTACCAAGCTGAAACCTATCGGCGGCTTCTGTGCAGAAACAGGCGCGGCAATAACGCTCGCGTACGTGACGCTGACCGGAACTCCTGTTTCGACGACACACACCATCACCGGTGCGATCGTTGGGGTGGGCTCAACGCGCCGTCTGTCTGCCGTGAAGTGGGGCGTAGCGGGCCGCATTGTCTGGGCCTGGATTCTGACCATTCCCGCTGCTGCACTGATCGCCGCCATCTCGTTTTGGATCGTGCGATTCATCCACAACTTGGTGACGTAAGGTTGCCTAGCACTTTCCTTGCCGTTCCCATTTAATCTCTATGCGAGCAGTTATTGATGAAGACTGTGCTTCATCTGGTGTCCCGTTTGCCTTTATCCCAAGCGACTCTCTCCGAAACTCAGAGACGACTTAGGAGGACACATGAAGAAGTTATTACTGTCGCTAATTTTCCTCTCCTTGTGTGAATTCGGTGGCTTATCAGGAACCGCAAACGCTACGGCGAAATCAGTAGGCACCCCGCAGGTTCGCATCGAAGTGGGCCAGCGGCGGCGTCGCTGGCGCAACCGGGGTTATGCGACCGGTAATCGAATCGGCTACGGCCGGACTTTTACGCGTGACGTGCAGCGTGGTTTCCGTATTTATCGCGAGACGTACCAGGTTCGTTATCTTCCCAACGGCCGAACACAGACAATGCTGATTAGTCGCGTCAGGATTCGCTAGCGTGCGTCGCTAAAAAAAGCGCGAGGTCGCGGGGCGTCTCGAAAAGAGACTTCCCGCGGCTTTTTTGTGCGCTGTCCCCTTTCCTAACGTTGGACTTACAATGAACGCCGTGTTCGGCACCCCCCTCTCGCACAGGTTCTCCGGCTATCTGTTAGCCGTCGCCAGCACTTCCTTGTTGACGCTGGTGCTGCTGCCGTTGCGTCCGCATGTTAATCCGACAACCTTGGGATTCGCGTATCTGCTGCTGGTGGTTTTCGTTGCGATCTTCTGGGGCAGCATGCCGGCGCTGTTGGCATCGGTGCTCGGCATGCTGTGCATGAACTTTTTCTTTCTGCCGCCCTTTCACACGTTCGCGATTGCCGATCCGCAGAATTGGGTGGCGCTGACTGCACTCTTTATTACTTCTGTAGCGGTGGGACAACTATCAGCGCGGGCGAAACAACGAGCTGAAGAAGCCGAAGAAGCAAAACGAGAGGTCGAGCGGTTGTATTACGAGTTACAAGATTCGTTTGAACGATCGAGTCAGGCGAAAGCTCTCAAGCAAAGCGAACGGCTGAAGTCCGCTTTGCTCGACGCGGTCACGCACGACTTTCGCACGCCGCTCACCTCGATCAAGGCGTCAGCAACTTCGATGCTGGCGGATCTGCAAACCAGCGAGCGCAGCAACGTCGCGCCTCAACTCGATAACGAAGGCCGGAAGGAAATGCTCCAGGTGATCGACGAAGAGGCCGACCGGCTCGATCGTTTTGTCGAAGGCCTGACAAAACTTGCGCGCATCGATGCGGGAGATATGAGGTTGCATCTGGAACCGGCCTCGATTGAAGAGATCGTCACCGCGGCCCTGGCCCGCGCTGAACCGCGCACGCGCACGCATCGCATGGAGGTGTGGGTTGATGAATTGCCGCTGATCACAGTCGATGACCAGGCTATCGCCGAAGCGATTTACACTCTGGTCGACAACGCTGCTAAGTACTCCCCACCCGAATCTCCGATCACTGTGCGCGCGCAACAAGCCGGCGAAGATTCGATCAGACTCAGCGTCGAGGATTGCGGCCCAGGCATTCGGCCGGATGTTCGTGACCGAGTCTTCGAAAAGTTTTTTCGCGCGATGCGCGATGGCGACGTTTCGGATCGGCGGGTCGGCGGCAGCGGCATGGGGCTGGCGATCGCGCGCGGCATTGTCGAAGCACACGGCGGACGGATTTGGGTGGAAGACGCGGGCGGCGCCAGCGGCGCAAAGTTTGTGATCGAACTGCCGATTAAGGTTCCCTCTCCCGCTGGGTGATGAAAAGAACGACGATGTCCGAATCCAAATCACGTATCCTGGTAGTTGACGACGAACCGCAGCTGACGCGCGTTCTGCTGCGTAGCCTCACTTCGAAAGGCTACGAAGTCCGCGTGGCCGGCGACGGCGAATTCGCCTTGCAGACGTTTCGCGACTGGCCGGCCTCGCTCGTGATTACCGATCTGGCAATGCCGAACATGGGCGGCCTGGATTTGTGTCGCCGCCTACGCGAGACTTCGCAGGTGCCGATTATCGTGCTGTCGGTGCGCGGCGAAGAGACGACGAAAGTAGAGGCGCTGGACGCGGGCGCGGACGATTATGTGACGAAGCCATTCGGCATGGACGAGTTGCTGGCCCGCATTCGCGCCGCGCTTCGTCGCCAACCTCCAGCTGATGCCCACGCGCGCACACTCGAAGCGGGTGAGTTTCGCATTGACCTCGACGCCCATACGGCCACTCACCAAGGCGCCGACTTGCGATTGACTCCCAAAGAATTCGATTTGCTTGCGCATCTCGTGCGCAATGCCGGCAAAGTGCTGACGCATCGCGCGCTGCTCGGCGCCGTCTGGGGCGGCGACTACACCGAGCAGCATGAATACCTGCGCGTCTTCATCGGGCAGCTCCGCAAAAAGATCGAGCCCGATCCTTCCAATCCGCAGTACATCCTGACTGAACCGTGGATTGGCTATCGCTTTAATCCTGAATAAGACTCCCTCGCTTCGGGCAGTAGGCCGGCGGTGAGAGAGCTCATCGGAATCCTCAAGCTGCGTGGTGTACTGCTTTGAAGTAGAATGGCTCAAATCACGAAATTCTAATCCCTACCTATTGAGGAGTTTGCACAGTTGGTGACAACTCACCTTTCTCGCCGCGCAAAACCGAAGCGGCCGATGAGTGCGTTCCGCCGGTGGCTGCTCGACGGTTACGTGAAAGAAGTCGACGGGCCGTTCGAGCGCGAGAGGGAACACCATCGTCATCATCCCTGGTACAAAGTGATGTGCCTGACGGGCGTCGATTATTTTTCCACGCTCGGCTATCAACCGGGAATCGCCTTTCTGGCCGCCGGCGCGCTGTCACCCATAGCCACAATTATTCTGGTGCTGCTGACTCTTTGTGGCGCGCTGCCGATTTACCGACGCGTCGCCACCGAAAGTCCGCATGGTGAAGGTTCCATTTCGATGCTGGCCGCTTTGCTTTCATGGTGGAAAGGAAAGTTCTTCATTCTGATTCTGCTGGGTTTTGTGGCTACCGATTTCATCATCACGATTACCCTGTCGGCCGCCGACGCGACCGCGCACGTGGTCGAGAACCCTTTGGTTAGTCATGCGCTCCACGGTTTTAGCCCCACGCCCGTGAACATTGCCATTACGGTTGGGCTCATCGCTCTGCTTGCGGGTGTTTTCCTGAAAGGTTTCAAAGAGGCCATCGGCATTGCCGTCGTGCTTGTGGTTGCCTACCTCACTCTCAACTTAATTGTAGTCGTCGTCGGCGTGTTTCATGTGATGCAGAACCCCGCGGTCCTCGCTAACTGGCAGCACGCCCTGCTCAACCATCCGCGGGTCGGCGGAAACTGGACCATGATCATTCTTGTCGGATTGATCGTTTTTCCGAAGCTGGCATTAGGCCTTTCGGGATTTGAAACAGGTGTCGCCGTCATGCCGCTGGTTAAAGGTGATAGAGGCGACACCGAGCAAAATCCTCTTGGACGAATCCGAAATACCAAAAAGATGATTTTCGCGGCCGCGATAATCATGAGCGTGATGCTTATCGCCAGCAGCTTTATCACTACGCTGCTTATACCCGCGGAAGAGTTTCGCATCGCGCACGGCGACATTCCCGCGGGCGCTGCTTCGGGCCGCGCGCTCGCCTATCTCGCACACTTATTTCTCGGAAATATTTTCGGCACTATCTATGACATCAGCACTTTGCTGATTCTTTGGTTTGCGGGTGCATCGGCAATGGCGGGACTGCTCAACATCGTGCCGCGCTATCTACCGCGTTATGGAATGGCGCCCGATTGGACACGCGCCATGAGGCCGCTGGTTATCGTGTTCACGATCATCGCGTTTGCGATAACCCTAATCTTCAGGGCTGATGTAAATGCGCAGGGCGGCGCGTACGCGACCGGTGTCCTGGTTTTGATGAGTTCGGCTGCGATTGCGGTAACGATATCTGCCTGGCGACGGCAGCAGAAAGCGTGGGCCGGCGCCTTCGCCTTGATTGCGGTCGTCTTTGCCTACACCACAGTGGTCAATGTCATTGAGCGGCCCGATGGAATCAAGATCGCCGGCTTCTTTATTGGACTAATAATTCTGGTTTCGCTGCTGTCGCGACTGGCGCGCACGACTGAGCTGCGCGTCGAACGTTTCGACCTTGATGAGACTGCCGAGCGTTTTCTCGAGGAAGCTGCCGCCAAAGGGACCATTCGCATCATCACCAATAGCCCGGAAGAGAGCGACCCTGATGAATACCGCCGCGAGATGGAAGATCATCGGGAAGATCACAACCTGCCGCGACGCGATCCGATCCTCTTTCTTGAAGTCGAAGTTTGCGACGCTTCAGAGTTTGCCAATGTGATGAAAATAGAAGGCAAAGAAGTCAGTGGCTATCGTGTGTTGCGGGCGGAGAGTTCGGTGGTGCCGAATGCGATTGCTGCATTCCTTCTTTATCTGCGCGATCGAACGGGAAAGATTCCGCATGCCTATTTCCGCTGGGGCTCAAAGAATCCCATCGCTTATCTTTTCGATTACGTCGCTTTTGGAAAAGGCGATACGGCGCCGGTCACTCGCGAAGTCCTGCGGCAGGCCGAGCCCGACGAAGAGCAGCGCCCGCCAATTCATGTGGGTGGTTACTAAGAGCCGGAGCATCTTGTGAACCGAACGAGAATTGTGAGCTCGTCTCTCCCTCTCTCTTTACGAACTTTTTATAAACCGCTTACTCCATCCTTACGCCTGACGCACTAACCTCAAGCTGGCGATTACTTATCGCCGTCAAGTGCGTGCCGTAAACGAAAAATCGACGGTTGAAGAGTTGACGCTACGCGTCGCTGACCTAGCTGCGCGCGTCGCTGAGTTGGCGCGTCGCCTTGAATTGACCGAGCGCATTGGCGGTAATGGCCACGCCGCGCAACAAACCGCACCGGGGATCCGCCCGGCTCAGGAAACTATTCCGAGCGAGCAGGAGGCTGACGAGTCCGAAAGCCCAATCGAATTCCACACTGAGAGCGGCTTCGCGATCGTTCGGCCGTGGGAAGCGGGCGAGAGGGGCGCGCCTGCTGACGGAGAGTACCGCTTGCGCGTGTCGGACTCGCGAGGCAACGAGCGAGACGTCACCGTCAACATCTCACGCCAGCTGCTGTTGGAAACTGAAATGCACACCTGCGGCCGTGTGCAGCATTCGAGCCGGTTTTGGATCTGCTGCGCCGAACGACATCTGGCCAAGTACGTCGACGAACACGACGCGTTCCCGAACGGAAATCAATTGATTGTCGAAAGTTTGGATCCCGAAGAGGTTTTGTCAGCGATTCGTTGGAAGAAGAAGTGATGAGTGATGAGTGATGAGTGATGAGTAACGAGTGATGAGTGATCAGTCATGAGTAATGAGTAATGAGTAATGAGGGAGGAGGGAGGAGTAATGAGTGATGAGTGATGAATAATGAGTGATCAGCTTAGAACTGGCGTGTCAGAACCCGGAGCGGGAGCGATGGGATCATCACGCAAGTCGCGCTGCGATCGGGTCGCTACCGCTCGCCGTTCTGACTCGAGCCGTCGCCTCGCCACTTCATCAGAACCACTCATGACTCATCACTCATTACTCATCACTCATTACTAAGTACTAGATCATGGCTTATACACTGAAACGTTTACTGGTAGGCAAAGCAAAGCGGACTGCTCAAGCGATGCACGAGCGTCTGACGAAGAAGACGGGCCTCGCTGTCTTCGCGTCCGATGCGCTGTCTTCCACTGCCTACGCGACCGAAGAAATTCTGCTGGTGTTGGCGGTGGCGTACGCCTTTGGCGCGGCCCAGGCTTTTCACTATGTCGTTCCGATCACGATGGCAATTGTTGCTGTCCTGATGATCGTGGCGATCAGTTACCGGCAAACGATCTTTGAGTATCCGTCCGGAGGCGGCGCGTACATTGTGGCGAAGGACAATCTCGGCACGACGGCCGGTCTGATTGCCGCCGCCGCTTTGCTGGTGGATTACGTGCTGACGGTTTCGGTGTCGATTTCCGCAGGCGTCGCGGCGATTACTTCGGCCGCGCAAGGCACCCGTTGGGCCTGGCTTGAAGATCACAGAATCATCATCTGCCTGATTCTGATTGGCTTCATCGCCCTGGCAAACCTGCGCGGCGTGCGCGAATCCGGTGCGCTCTTTGCCGGCCCGACTTATTCGTTCGTGATCAGTTTTCTGTTCATGGTCGGCTACGGGATCGTCCATTACTTCATCCATCCGGCCGCCGCTCCGGCGCCGCAAGATCTGAAACTGGCTGAAGGTTATCACTTGCAGCCGCTCACCTGGTTTCTGTTGTTGGGCGCGTTCTCGAACGGTTGTGTAGCCTTGACCGGAACGGAAGCGATCTCCAACGGCATTCCTGCATTCAAGCAACCCGAGTCCAGGAATGCAGCTACGACGCTCGGGTGGATGGCGGCGTTGTTGGCGACAATGTTCATCGGCACGAGTGTGATGGCGTACTTGTATCAAGTGCACCCGCGGGAAAATGAAACGGTGATTTCGCAATTCGCGCGCACCATCTTCACCGGGCGCATGGGCTGGTTCTATTACATCGTGCAGGGAACTACGGCCCTGATCTTAATCCTGGCGGCGAACACCTCGTTTGCGGACTTTCCGCGCCTGGCGAGTTTGCTGGCGCGCGATCGCTTTCTGCCGCGTCAGTTCGCAACGCGTGGCGACAAGCTGGTTTTCTCAAACGGCATCGTCATCCTGGCGGTCTTTGCGGCGGTGCTGGTGATCTCGTTTGGCGGTGACACCAGTCGCTTGATTCCACTCTACGCGGTCGGAGTTTTTCTTTCGTTTACGTTGTCGCAAAGCGGCATGGTGCGACATTGGCTGCGCGTCGGTCGCGGGGCCCAAAATGTTTCGGCCGTCCAGGCTAATCGTCCGCGCGAAAACGGTAACCTCGTTACCGGAAGCCTGATCGATCATCAAAAGACTCCACGTCAGGCCAAGCACTGGAAGAAATCGATCATCGTGAATGGTCTGGGCGCGACGGCCACGCTGATTGTCTTGATCGTGCTGGTGCTCACGAAGTTTATCCATGGCGCCTGGATCGTGGTGGTGTTGATTCCGCTGCTCGTCGCGCTGTTCCGCAAGATTCATCAGCACTACGTAGACATCGCGACGCAGCTAACGACGGAGGGGTTGCAGAAACTCCGGCCCGTAGACCACGAAGTGATCGTGCCCATCTCCGGGATTCATCGCGGGGTGTTACAGGCTTTCGAATACGCGAAGACTATCGCTCACGGACACGTGACTGCCCTTTACATCAATCTGGACGAAGAAGCGACACAGAAGCTGCGCGCCAAATGGACCGGCTTCGTGGAAGGTGTCGAACTGGTCGTGATCGCTTCGCCTTATCGCTCGCTGGTAGGGCCGCTGGTCCGTTACATCGATCGGCGGCTGCAGCTACATCCACATCAGCTCGTCACAGTGGTGTTGCCAGAGTTCGTGCCGGCCAGGTGGTGGCATCATCTGCTGCACAATCAGACTTCGTTGATGCTCAAAGGGTCCTTGCTCTTCAAGCCGAACGTGATTGTGATTAGTGTGCCCTATCACCTCAAGACTGACAGAAACGGCGGCAACGGACGCCCTCGTTAAGCCTCAAAAACTAAATACGATCTGTTCCTGTAAACGATACTGTCGCGGTGTAAAGGCGTTGAGCGGCACGAAGAAGTTGGGAAAGTCGCCGCTGCTGCGCAATTCGGTTTGAATGTAAAGCAGGCTTTGCAGCGATACTTTCCGCGCCAGGCCGTAGTCAAACCGCAGATGATGCGTGCGGAGGTTGACGCCAGTGTTGGTGCCGAGATCGTCGTCAGTCATCTGTGAGATCATCGCGTTCGCGCCCTTCTGCGAATACAAGTACAGGAACGACATGTCGCCGCGATTCACCACGCGACCGACCTGGACCGTCCCCAACCACGCGTCGCGCTCGGCCATGCCGATGCCGATGTTACGCGCTGCCTGCAAATTGAAAGTCACCGGATAAGTACGCGTGCCGCTCTTGAAACCTGTCCAATTCAGACGGTAAGTCAGCCGGGCGATCTGAAAATTGCGCGCCGTGTAGATTGCGCCGCCCGGCGTGCTAGTCGCGTTGCCCGTGCCGGTGAGCGGGCCGGACAAAGTAATGCCGAGGCCATTCTGTACAATCAACGCAACGCCGTTGGCAGTCGATGCAAGTTGAATCTGATTTGGATTGCGATAGAGCTGAATGTCACCGCCCCACTGCGAACTCCAACGCTCGTTATACTTTTGGTTTAGCAAAAGTCCCTGGTGAAAAAGATTCGCGCTGCGGCCGGTCGATCCGATGACCGCGCCGGCCTGGGCGAGCGGACTGCCCGCCGTGACAATCGCGACGTTGGGATTGCTGAGGATGTACTGACCGGCGCGGAACTCCAGGCTCGAAGCTTTGAATCCGTTGTTTTTGAACGTCACGATGTACTTCTCGTTAAAGCCGTTGAAGCGCAGATCGTCGTCGAATAGGAAGCGCGAATTGTCGGCAAAGACTTCCAGCACGCGGCCCGCTTGAAGCTGCGTAGCTTTGTTCGGGTGATAGTCAATCCAGGCTTCGCTGATGAAAAACGGATGACGCGTCGTGATGGAACCGAAGTCCTGATCCACTGTGAGGGGATTGTTGATGGGTCCGGTGGCGAGCTGCCCATGAAAACTGACTTTTGAATTAATGTCGGTGTCAAAATTGAACCGGAGCCGATAACGCATGCGCGCGTTTTGCGTGTGAGTCAGCGGCGCAAACCCTGCCGGCGGGTTCGGTTCGGCACTGCGAAAGATGCTGTCGAAGCGCAGCCGAAAATCACCGCTGAAACGGAATGGGCCAATCTTTCGCACTTGCTCGTCCAGTTTCTTCAAGCGATCATCGACGGAAGCAGAGGCTTGCGCGTCCCCGGATGACTTAGTCGGGATTGTCCCTGCCGTGGTCGCCACTTCAGCTGTAGCCGTAGTCACCGGTGCACTCGGCTTATCGCGCTCTCTCAGCTTGGCGATCACCTTCTGCTGCTCGGCGACCAGCGCCATTAATTTGTCCAGCTTGTCGGCTTGATCGCGCAATTGCTCTTCAAGACTTTCCAACTGATGGGCGAGGTCAGTGCTCGGTTTGTCGCCGGTCTTCTCAAGAGGTGGTGCGCTCACTTCACGATTCGAGCGCGCGACCTCAGTCTGGGCAACAGTTGCTGAAGAGACGGAAAGGAACAGGACTGCCGCGATCGACGCGGCATAAGCGATGGACTTAAGCATATCGGTTTCTCCATTCGTCAAAGGCGGCAGAAAATTTTTGAGGTGTCGTACATTACAAGCTATGCAGCGACAGTTACAATTGTCTTAGGGTGAAGTTAATTCGAGGTTAACTAGTCTAAATAGATGGTCGCGTCAAAACTCGCGTTCCGCGGGCCGGCCGATGCTCCCATCTCGATTTTCACAGCAGCTTTGGGTATATTCGAGACGAAATTAACTTAGAGCTGCGGGCGAATTCTCGGTGTCTCGGAAATCGAAACGGTTCTTTCTGATCGAGACACTGCGCGGAGGTGTCGTCGAGTCCGGCCGACAATCATGAGAGCGACCGTCAGAGAATGTCGGTATCTCCAGTTATGTTCGACGCTGGCGCTCTTGTTTTGTTTGGCGGGCGCGGCACACGCTCAGATTCAACCGAAGCCTGACGCTGTGGCGACGCCTACCGCGCAACCGGCATCAACGCCGCTAGCAACGCCAACTAATCCAACCCCAATTCCGGCCATCAATCCCCTGACATTGGACGAAGCATTGCGGCTCGCGAATCAGCAGGCGTCGACGTATCAAACTGCGATCCTGAATGAACAAATTGCGGCTGAAGATGTGAAGCAGGCGCAGTCAGCGTTCCTGCCAAAGGTAAGCGCGCCGCTGGGTTACATCTACACTTCACCGGCGTTAGGTTTGCCCCCGGGCACGCCCCGCGAACCGAGCTTCATCGCCAACAACGCAGTCAACGAGTACGAAGCGCTGGCGAATGTTTCCGGCGATTTCGACATCGCGGGAAAGTTACGCGCCACGCTCGCCAAGAACCGCGCGTTGCTCGCGGCCGCGCACGCGGGCACTGAAGTCGCGAAACGCGCGCTGGCACAAGCAGTTATCGAGGCTTACTACGGGCTGGCGTTGGCCACCGCCGACCGCGAGGCGGCCGAAGGAAACCTCGCCGCGGCTCAAGAATTCGAACGGATCACGGCGCTGCTCTTGAGCGGCGGCGAAGTAGCGCCGGTCGATCTCACCCGCGCGCAATTGCAGACGTTAGGCCGGCGCGATGAATTGCAGAAGGCGCGCGCCGCCGAAGAAGTGGCAGCCGGCTCGCTCCGCGTGCTGGTAGGGTACGACTTCGCGCGATCGATCAATACCAGCGAACTGGCGCTCACTATTCCTGATGAGACTGAGTACCAGCGGTTCAGATCTGAAGAGGTCACACGCCGGCCAGAGTTCACGCAACTTGACCAGCAGTTTCGGGCCGCAATTCAGGAAATCAAGATCGCCCGCGCAGATCGTTTGCCTTCGTTGTCCTATTCAATCAACGGCGGCTTCGACACGGACTCGTTGAGTGGACCGCGTTTGAAAGAACACTCCGGGGTTTCGGCAGCCATTAGTCTGAATATTCCGATCTTTGATTGGGGCGCCACGCGCAGCCGCGAACGCCAGGCGCGTTTGCACATGCAGGTCGCGGAGAATGAGCGCACGATTGCCCAGAGAGGATTCACGCAGGAGTTTTATGCCGCGCGCGCGCAGGCAGTAAGTGCCGCGGCCCGCATTGCGCTGGCCCGCGAAGGCGTGAGCAAAGCTGAGGACAATTTGAACGCTTCGATTGCGCGGTATCGCGCCGGCGAGGCGCAAATCATCGAAGTCACTGACGCGCAGACAACTTTAGTGGCCCAACGCGCAGCGCTGCTTCAGGCGATCTTCGATTATCAAATCGCACTCTCGAAACTGAAACTGGCAACCGGCCAGTGACTGACCACGATCATGAATGACTCACCAGACAGGCTGCGCGACACTTCTGACGCCGAACGTATTTTGATCGAAGACGAGCGCGCGGAACACGCACGCAAAATACGTCAGCGCAACACCATCATCATTATCGCCGTCGTCGCGTTCGTTTTTTTCGCGCTCGTGCTCCTCATCATCTGGCGTTGGCGAAAATCTCACGAGAGCGAGTCGGAAGCCGCTGACGTGGTGGTCAGCGTTAAAGTCGCAAAAGCAGAAAAGGGAGAGATTGCCGCTCAGGTAGTCGCTGTCGGCACCATCTGGCCACGCGAAAAGGCTGATGTGGGCGCGAAGGTCAGCGCGCAAATCAAGAAGATGGCGCTCTTGAAGAACAAACCTGTGCGCGCCGGCGAAGTCATCGCCGTTTTGGAGTCGCGCGACTTGTTGGCGCAACGCGCGGAAGCGGTGGCCGCTTTGAATCAGGCACGCGCGGAAGAGCGCAGTCTGGTTACCGGCACAATTCCTAAAACAAACGCCGAAGACCAGAAAGCGCTCATGGACGCCCGAGCAAAGGTAAACAACACGCGCGCTACTTACGAACGGCGGCAGGTGCTTTACGAGCGTGGCGGCATTTCGAAAAAAGTTTTGGAAGCGTCGCAGCTTGAATACACCACAGCCGAAGACGAACTGCGGCTCGAGGAACAGACGGTAGCGTTGCGCGCTCGCTCGCTGAATCCCAACGATCGCGCATTGTCCGCAGCCAAAGTTGCCGAAGCCCAACAACACGTTGCCAGTCTCGACGCACAATTAAGCTACGCCACAATTCGCTCGCCGATGACCGGCATCGTCACGGATCAATATCAGTACGAAGGCGAGTTTGCTTCCGCAGGTGGCAAGCTCGTGACGATTGCCGACATCAGCACGGTGATTGTTAAAGCCCCGTTTTCCGACACCGTCGCTGCGCAACTGAAGGTTGGGGATGCCGCGAAAGTGCTGCCGACCGACACTTCAGCCGAAGAGATGCACGGCCAAATAACTTTGTTGAGCCGCTCTACCGATCCCACCAACCGCACAGTTGAAGTTTGGGTGACACTGGCGAATGGCGCCGGCCTGTTGCGCGCGAACGGCGCGGCGCAAGTGACTGTGTTCGCTAACTCCAAGGACGATGCCATCACCGTGCCCGCGTCGGCGGTTACGTTGGAATCGAGCAACGCAAACGAAGGAACGGTGATGGTGGTCGATGCGCAGAACGTGGCGCATGAAACGAAAGTCACCATCGGCATTCGCACCGCCGACAAGATCGAGATCGTCGAAGGGCTGCAAGGCGGCGAGACAATTGTCATCGAGGGGAACTATGCCCTGCCGGATGGAACGAAAGTCGAGGTGGCCAAGGACGAGGAAAAGAAAGAGGATGAGAAATGAAGTCAGAACCGCCTGCGGTAGCGGGCGGTTAGGGTTTGATTCCCACTGTCAGCTTATCGCCAAATCAACCGCCCGCTATCGCAGGCGGTTCTGACAAAACATGCGCCTAGCTCGCGTCGTCTCACATCAGTCTCGCGCGATTCTGGTAATCGTGGCGTTGCTGTGTGCGGGAGGCCTCTACGCAGCATGGCAACTTCCGGTTGCGATCTTCCCTGAGACTGACTTTCCCCGCATCGTCATCATCGTCGACAACGGTGAAGCGCCCGCCGAACAAACGCTGGTTTCGGTGACGCGCCCCATCGAAGAAGCGATGAACGGAATTCCCGGCATCGCGCGCATCAAATCAAAAACCGCCCGCGGCTCATCCGAGATCAGTCTCTACTTCGATTGGGGCGTGAACATCATTCAGACCTTGCAGTTGGTGCAGGCGCGTCTGTCGCAACTTTCATCCACCCTGCCGCCTACTTCGCAAATTCGCAACGTCGAGCGGCTGACGTTCGCAGTGTTTCCGGTGGTGGGTTACAGCCTTACGTCAGACAAACGCGATCAGGCAACTCTGCTCGATCTCGCGAGCTATGTGATCCGTCCGCAGCTTGCCCGGCTGCCGGGCGTCGCGATTGTGGGCGTGGCGGGCGGTAAGACACGCGAGTTTCACGTCATCATCGATCCCGATCGTCTCGCGGCGCACAATGTCTCAGCGCAGCAGGTAGCTGATGCGATTCGCGCGTCCAACATCATCATCTCGCCCGGATTGATTGAAGAGAACCATCAGCTCGAGCTGGCCCTGGTCAGCGGCCAGGCAAAGAAGCCCGAAGACTTGAACAGTATCGTCGTGGCCACCGTCAACAATGCGCCGGTAACCGTCGCCGACGTGGCCACGGTGACCGGCGGAGTCGAGCCGCAATACACGATGGTGACCGCCGACGGACATCCCGCGGCGCTGGTCAACGTTAATCGCCAACCCGACGCCAATACGGTCGCAGTCGTCGACGAAGTGCGCAAGACTCTCACGTCGATCCGCGGTCAGATTCCGAAAGACGTTCATGTCGCCACCTACTACGACCAATCTTTGCTGGTGCACGACGCGATCAATTCCGTGCGCGATTCGATTCTGATTGGTCTGCTGCTATCCGTGGTGATTCTTTACGCTTTTCTGCGCAACTGGGGCACGACCTTCGTCGCGATTCTCGTGATTCCGGTAACGGTGCTGGTCACGTTCTTGGCGATGGGCCTGGCGCGTTTGAGTTTTGATCTCATGACGTTGGGCGGAGTAGCTGCCGCAATTGGACTGGTGATTGACGATGCCATCGTCGTCGTGGAAAACATTTACACCCACATCAGCAGCGGCCAGCCGCGCCGCGAAGCTGTGCAAGCGGCGGTTTCGGAAATCACGGTGCCGATCATCGGCTCCACGATCACGCCCGTCGTCGTGTTTCTGCCGCTCACGATCCTGACGGGCGTGACGGGTGTCTTCTTTCGCTCGTTAGCGCTGACGATGTCGGTGGCGCTGCTTACCTCTCTGGTGCTGGCGCTGACTTTTACGCCGGTGCTGGCTGAACGTTTTGTGAAAGGAAGGCGACGCGCGGCGCCCGTCCCTCCGGATGAAGACGAAGAAGAACTGACTTCGGAAGAGCTTGAGGAGGAAGCCGAGTCAGGGCGGTTCCTGCATGCCATCATCACCCGTTACGAGTGGATTCTTTCGCGCGCGCTCGATCATCGCTGGATTGTCGTCGTGATCGTGGCGGCAGTGTTGCTGGGATCGTATCTGCTCTACCGCGCGCTCGGCTCGGAATTTCTGCCTGAGTTCGATGAGAGTGCGTTCGTGCTCGACTATTGGGCGCCGCCTGGATCCTCGCTCGCGGAAACCGATCACATGCTGCGCGACGTTGAAGAGAAGCTGATGAAGACGCCGGAGATCGAGAGCTATTCGCGGCGTACCGGATTGGAAATGGGTTTGTTCGTGACCGAGCCGAATCGCGGCGATTATGCAGTCAAACTAAAACCGGGACACAAGCGCGCCACTGAGGATGTGATCGCCGATCTGCGTAAGGATATCGCCGAATCTGAGCCGGCTTTGCAGATCGAATTCGTGGGGATCGTGCCCGATGTCATCGGCGATCTCCAGGGCAACCCCGAACCAATCGAAGTCAAACTATTCAGCGAAGATGCGGGCGCCTTGCAAGCAAAGGCCGACGAGGTCGAAGCGGCTATCCAGAAAGTTTCCGGCGTCGTTGACACCAACAACGGCGAGGTCGTGAGCGGTCCGGCCATCACCTTCAAGATCGACCCACTGCGCGCCGCCCAGTTCGGCGTCACGCCTGACGAAATCGCCAAGACGGCGTCGCTGGCCGTGAGCGGCGATGAAGCGTCTTTCATTTTGCAGCAGGATCGTCTTATCAAGGTGCGCGTGATCTTTCCGCCCGACGTGCGCACCTCGCTGGACAAAGTCCGCGCGTTACAAGTTCGATCTGCATCCGGCCAAATGTTTCACATGGATCAGGTAGCCGACGTCGAATACGAAAAAGGACAGACGGAAATCGGTCGCGAGAATCTGCGGCAGATGGTTTCCGTCACCGGCCGTTTGGAAGGCAAAGATCTCGGCACGGCCATCGGCGAAATCCGCACCCAGCTCGCGAAGGACGTTAAGCTGCCGCCGGGCATGACCATCGAATACGGCGGTCTCTATCAGGAACAACAATCGAGTTTCCGCGAGCTGATGATCTCGCTGATACTCGCAGTGCTGCTGGTCTTCATCACGTTGTTAATTGAGTTTCGCTCGTTCGCGCATCCGATTGCGATTGTCACTGGCGCGGTGCTGGCGATCGGCGGCGTGCTGCTGGGACTCTTCATCACGGGCATGACGCTGAATGTCGTCTCGCTGATGGGAATGATTATGATCGTCGGCATCGTCGCCAAGAATGGAATTCTGATGCTCGATGCGGTTGAAGATCATTTGGAAGGAGGCGACACGCTACGTGAAGCCTTGCTGCGCTCCGGGCGGCGACGATTCCGGCCTGTATTGATGACGTCGCTGGCGGCAATGCTCGGCATGTTGCCTTTGGCGCTCGCAATTGGCGCCGGCGCGGAACTCTTGCAACCTTTGGCCATCGGCGTTATTGGTGGCCTGACGATGGCATTAGTACTGTCGCTGGTGGTGACGCCGACTGTCTATGCGATGTTGCGGAAGAGGACCATGCGTGACCGGGGTTCTCCTTAGAATTACGTTTTGTTTTCTTATTCACACCTGGCTTCTATGAAGTCGGGTCGTGTCAAGAGAGTTGTCGAGTGATTGGTTCCAGCTTCTATCCGAGCTGCCA